>NZ_JAGHWU010000017.1:0-42868 GCF_017746145.1 Xanthomonas sp. D-99
GCGGTTCCGGCTTAGAACCCCATCTTGCTGCGGTCGTCGGTGAGCTCCAGGTCCGGCTCGGATTGCCCGGTGGTCGCATCCAGGCCGCCTTCGTAGCGGATGGCCATGTACATCACCGCGCGCGCCATGTCGCCCTTGCGCCGGCCCCACACCTCGAAGGTGCCGCTGTTGCCGTCGGGGGTGCGGACCCAGTTGGAATTGCCCGGGTAACGCCCGCTGCCGCCGCCACTGCCGTCGTTGACCTCGGTCACCCGCTCGCCGCAACTGCTGGTGCAGGTGGCATAGGGCTTGTTGCCGCGGTCGGCGTTGAAGCTGGTGTCGGTCAGGTACAGCATGTGGGTGTCGGTGTAGGGCGCGTACGGCAGGCCGCGGTCGCCGGTGGCGCTGCCGAAGCCCAGCGAGTTGGGCCAGGTGTGCTCGCGGTTGTAGGTGAGCCCGCTGCCGGTGCCGGCGCGGTCGCTGACCTTGGCGTAGCTGCGGTTGCGGTAGGCGTCCAGGATGCGGCCGCTGTTGTTGGGATCCTCGTCGGCCATTTCCAAGATGATCCAGGTGCTGGTGCCGCTGCCGCTGTACGGGTAGACCGTGTGCCCCTTGATCGTGGCGTGCAGCGAGCAGCGCAGCTGGCTGGCGTTGGCGGTATTGACCCGCGCGTAGTAACCGGCGCCGCCGCTGGCGGTGGCCACGGTGAAGGCGATGGACTGGTTGGCGGCCGGGCTCAGGCCGCTGGCATCGCGGATGGCGCTGGCGGTGATGGCCAACGCGCAGCGCTCGCCGCCGACCAGGGCAGTGTTGGTGGACAGCGTGAAGCGGGTGCCGCTGGTCGGGTATGTCAGTGCCACGTTGCCGGAGCTGGCGCAGCTCAGCGCAAACGCGCCGCTGCCCAGCGTCACCTCTTCGCTGAAGCCCACGGCCAGATCGCCGGCGGCCGGGAAGCCGGTGGCGCCTTGCGTCGGTGTGGTGCTGCTGATGGTGGGCGCACCGGTGCTGCCACCGCCGTCGCTGCCGGCGAAGGTCTGGCCGCGGTTGCAGGCGCCGAAGGTCTGCGCCGCCGAGCCGGCCCAGCTGAAGTTGGCCGCGCTGCTGCCGGTGCCGGTCAGTTGCAGCGAACTGCCGACCGCGGTGCTGTTGCTCTCGCTCACCGGCAGGTTCTGGCTGGTCACGCCGGCCGCCGGACCGCCGCTGCCGGTGATGGCGCCTTCGTAACTGAGGAATTGCACCAACTGCCCGTTGGGGTCGACCAGCGCCACGCCATCGTTGGGGCCGTTCTGCACGCCGTTGCTGGCGTAGCTCACCGTGGCGATACGCACCTGGCTGCCGCAGCTCACCACCGTGCCTGCCGGCACCGCCGTGTTGGCATACACCACTGCCGCACCGGGGGCGGCGCCGTTGTACAGGTAAATGCGATAGCCGCTCAGCGATTCGCCGGCGGTGGCCACCACTTCCACGCCTTCGCCGCTGTCGCCGGAGGCGCCCGCGTCGTCGTAGTGCAGTTCGTTGATGAAGACCGCGGCATTGGCGGAGGTGGCGCCGAGCGCAAACGCGCAGGCCAGCGGAAGGGTGCAACGCAGGGACACGAAACGGGACGGCAACCTCATCGACAGCTCCTTGTGATCGGGGAATGCGTTCCCGACTGTAAGGCGCGCGCAAGACAAGCGATGGAACCTGGTTCCATTTCTAGAGCGTGGCGGAAACGCGCGGGCCTGCGGGGGCAGCAAGGCATTCAGCGCCGCCGCCCCGGCATGCCTTCCGGTTCTGGGCCATCGGCAGCGCGTCAATCGCGGTCAACAGGCATGGCCGTGCATTGTCCCTGGGCCCGCGCCGCACTCGCAGTGGCCTCTGGCCGAGACCGCCGCTGTCGAAAAATTTTTGCCGCCAGGCCTTGAAAGCCGCCCACGCAGCACAATCTCTGGCCCGCACCCGCTCTGTCGGGTTTTTCCCGCGCGCTGTGCTGGCAGTCGTCATTTGCGAGTGCTAACATCGCCGATAATTTCCAGGCCAATCAAACACTTAAGAGGTCTTCTCTATGAGCATCAAGCCGCTTCACGACCGCGTTGTAGTCAAGCCGATCGAAGCCGACGAAGTTTCCGCCGGCGGCATCGTGATTCCGGACTCCGCCAAGGAAAAGTCCACCAAGGGTGAAGTCGTCGCGATCGGCGCCGGCAAGCCGCTGGACAACGGCAGCCTGCGCGCGCCGGTGGTCAAGGTTGGCGACAAGGTCATCTACGGCCAGTACGCCGGCAGCAGCTACAAGTCCGAAGGCGTCGAGTACAAGGTGCTGCGCGAAGACGACATCCTTGCCGTCATCAGCTGATCAGGCGCTATGCGCCGGGAATCGGGAGTAGGGAATTGGGAATCGGTAGAGCGGCCAGCGCCCTCGCCATCCCGCCCAGCCCCGATATCCGCCCTTGATTGACCGATTCCCCATTCCCAATTTCCGGAGTAACAACCAATGGCTGCTAAAGACATTCGTTTCGGTGAAGACGCACGTACCCGCATGGTCCGTGGCGTCAACGTGCTTGCCAATGCCGTGAAGGCCACCCTGGGCCCGAAGGGCCGCAACGTCGTGCTCGAGAAGAGCTTCGGCGCCCCGACCATCACCAAGGACGGCGTCTCCGTCGCCAAGGAAATCGAACTGGCTGACAAGTTCGAGAACATGGGCGCGCAGATGGTCAAGGAAGTCGCTTCCAAGACCAACGACAACGCCGGCGACGGCACCACCACCGCCACGGTGCTGGCCCAGGCCCTGATCCGCGAAGGCGCCAAGGCCGTGGCCGCCGGCATGAACCCGATGGACCTCAAGCGCGGTATCGACCAGGCCGTCAAGGCTGCGGTTGTCGAGCTGAAGAACATCTCCAAGCCCACCACCGACGACAAGGCGATCGCCCAGGTCGGCACCATCTCGGCCAACTCGGACGAGTCGATCGGCAACATCATTGCCGAAGCGATGCAGAAGGTCGGCAAGGAAGGCGTGATCACCGTTGAAGAAGGCTCGGGCCTGGAAAACGAGCTGGACGTGGTCGAGGGCATGCAGTTCGACCGCGGCTACCTCTCCCCGTACTTCATCAACAACCAGCAGAGCCAGTCGGCCGACCTGGACGACCCGTTCATCCTGCTGCACGACAAGAAGATCTCCAACGTGCGTGACCTGCTGCCCGTGCTGGAAGGCGTGGCCAAGGCCGGCAAGCCGCTGCTGATCGTGGCCGAAGAAGTCGAAGGCGAAGCGCTGGCGACCCTGGTGGTCAACACCATCCGCGGCATCGTCAAGGTCGTGGCCGTCAAGGCACCGGGCTTCGGCGACCGTCGCAAGGCGATGCTGGAAGACATGGCCGTGCTGACCGGCGGTACCGTGATCTCCGAAGAAGTGGGTCTGGCGCTTGAGAAGGCGACCATCAAGGACCTGGGCCGCGCCAAGAAGGTGCAGGTCTCCAAGGAAAACACCACGATTATCGATGGCGCCGGCGACACTGCCGCGATCGAATCGCGCGTGGGCCAGATCAAGACCCAGATCGAAGACACCTCCTCCGATTACGACCGTGAGAAGCTGCAGGAACGCGTGGCCAAGCTGGCCGGCGGCGTTGCAGTGATCAAGGTCGGCGCCTCGACCGAAATCGAAATGAAGGAAAAGAAGGCACGCGTCGAAGACGCCCTGCACGCCACCCGTGCAGCCGTCGAAGAAGGCGTGGTCCCGGGCGGCGGCGTGGCCCTGGTGCGTGCGCTGGTGGCCGTGGGCGAGCTGAAGGGTGCCAACGAAGACCAGACCCACGGTATCCAGATCGCCCTGCGCGCGATGGAAGCCCCGCTGCGTGAGATCGTGGCCAATGCCGGCGAAGAGCCGTCCGTGATCCTCAACAAGGTCAAGGAAGGCAGCGGCAACTACGGCTACAACGCCGCCAACGGCGAGTTCGGCGACATGGTGCAGTTCGGCATCCTGGACCCGACCAAGGTGACCCGTTCGGCACTGCAGAACGCCGCCTCGATCGCCGGCCTGATGATCACCACCGAAGCCATGGTGGCCGATGCACCGAAGAAGGACGAGCCGGCGATGCCGGCCGGCGGTGGCATGGGCGGCATGGGCGGCATGGATTTCTAATCCACGCCACTTCGGCTGTTGCGTTAAAAAAACCCCGCCAAACGGCGGGGTTTTTTATGCGCGTCACTCACGCTTGCGCATGCACGCGGCAGTTGCCGATGACCGGCGCTCGTCCCGTCAGGACGAAGGCGCTGTGCTGGTTGCGGCCTGATCCGGCGACCGATGCGCGTGCGCAGGCGAGCGTTGCTCAGGCGAGGCGCTGGCTGCGGCCAACGCAGCGTCGTCGTTCGTCTCTTCGATATCGGCGATGTCGTCGATCTCGGTGATCGTGACGCTGCTGCTGGGCCTGGTCTGCGCCTGCGCGCCGGCGTCCTCGATCCCCTGCAGGGCGCTATCGGCAACGGTCTGCGCGTACTCCTGCGCCTGGTCCGGCGACAGGCTTTGCACATATCTGGCGGTGTCCTGCACGTGCTGGATGAGCTCCTCGGGCGAGGACGGCATACGGGTTGCGAGCGTGGTGCCGTCGGGCCCTCTGAACACCCGCATGACCTGCGCGCCGCCCCAGTTCATCGCCAGCTCTGCGCCACGCGCCATCGGGCCCGGCATGGTCATCGACATCAGCGACATGATCGCGCCGGCGTAGTAGGGCGATGCCGACGAGGATTCGATCAGGCTCTTGTCTGCCAAGGTCTTGGACAGTTTCTCCACGCCCAGGGCCAGCGCCATCACCAAGCTGCCGGAGCACATGGCCTTGAAGCGCTCCATTGCGTCCTGGCGGGTCGCATGTGCGTTGAGCGCCGACTGCATCATCACGGTCGTGACAAGGATGGAGTCGGCAACCAGGTCGACCGTGCCGATCCGATCCGGTTGGATCAGGTAGACCGTTAGCCCGGTCACTCCGGCTCCCAGCAACGCCAATGCCAGCTTGGGGGCAATGTCGTGGTTGGTGACCTGGCGCGGGATGGTGGCTGGCTGGGCCTGATTCTGGTTCTGGTCCACTTGTAGCGCAGTGCTCAGTCGCTTGCTGCATTGGTCCAGCGTCTCCAGCAGGTGCGTGCACTGGGCATTGAGCGTACGGGTGAGCTCGTGCCCTTGGCTCGGGTCGGTGAACGCGCGACGTGCCTGTTGAAACGCTTCTCGGCCGTTCTCCAGAGCAGCGCAGATCTCGTTGAGTTGCGTGCGCAGTTGCGCGCTGATCTGGCCGGGCGTCAGGCGTGCACGCAACCGCTGCGCCTGGCTCTGAAAACCGTAGCTTTCTGCAATGCCGGCACCCAGATGCGACACCTTGTGTTGCAGTCGATTGCCGAGCACGTTGAGGCTGTTCCAGAGGAAGGGCGTGAGCACCATTGCCGCGCACGCGGTCGATGCGGCCGCGGCAAATCCCAGGTTGTTTTCCACTGCTTCGGCCTGGTGCCGCATGGACGGGTTGCCGAATTTCTTGGGCAGTTCGGTGGTGAGGAACAATCCGTTGAGCAAAATGGCGTAGAAGTGCATCTCATTGGCGTCGCGCCCCAGCTGCCCGCCCATCAGCGGGAACGGAAGCCCGTCGGCGGTGGGGCGCAGCGCAGAGGCCGAAAGCGTCATCACGCCCTTGGTTGCCGCAGCGATGGAATAGGCGAAGGTCTTGACCTGGTTGCCCAGAAACGGACTGGGAACGACCAGAGGCCACAGATTGACCAGGTTGACCAGCGACTTCAGCGCCCGCCCGGCCGCAGGTGTGTCGTGCTCCAGCGGCTGCAGCGCGTCTTCCACGGCCTTGATGTCGCCGAGCAATTGCTGACGGAAGCGTGCTTCCAGACCGGTTGCCGCTTCGATGACATCGCGCAGCTGGGTGATCTGCTGGCGGCACGCGGCCAGACTGTGCGGCGCGTGCTGTTCAGGGTCGGTGTGACGCACCATCTGCAGGAATGCAGGATCGTCCGCATGGATCTGCAGCATGGTGCGCAGATCCGCCAGCGACCAGAGATCGGACGCCCCCTTCGATACCGCAGCGTAAGCCTGCTGCACGCCGCTTGCCAATGCAGCGTTTGCGCGGGCGGCAAGCGAGGGGGCGGTGGACGGGCCGGCGGCGCGTTCGGGTGAATGGGCTGGCGGTTCAGCGTCGTGCGAGGGCATCGGCGAAGCGCCGTGCTCGGAGTCGGCGGCGGACGCGCGCGAACGGCTGCGCGGAGTGAGCGCCGACAAGCTGGGGTGGAGCGGCGTTTGCGTCGGCGACGTGGCGTCGGCGACCGGAGCGTTGTCGGTAAGGGTGTCGTGCAATGGCGCCAGGGAAGAGGGGCCTGCGCTTTGCTGTTTCTTGATCTCCATGGTGGGTTTCCTTGATGGGAGGGAGCGGCCAGCGGGTACTGGCTGGCGCACATGCATCATTCGAACAAGCCTGCCCGGCCGGCATAACGCGATGCGAACTCCTGCGTTGCAGGAAGAACCAACCAGGCAGGACGGTGGCAACTTGTGATCGCATGACCTGTTGAATCTGCGCAGGGTCGAGTGCGCTGGATGCGCAGAAATCGTGGTGGAGGCACCCCCAGCCCGCCGCATCGTCGTTCGCCGTCACACTCTGTCACCACCTGTTGACACCGATGTCATCACAGCCTTAGCGTCGCTGGGCAGGCGTTTGCGCCGAGCGGTCGGGGGGCCATCGGACAAGGGGCAGCGGTGCACGCATCGCTGGCAGGCGTCGTTGCAGTGCACTGCCACGCCGGCCGCGTCCGGCCTCTCCCGGGGATCTTATGAACTGCCGCAGTCATCGCCTTGCCTTGTCGATTTCCGTCTCCCTTGCCGTGACTGCTGCGTGCGCGCCGCCGCTCATGGCCCAGCAAACCGAACCCGATGCCACGCGCGCCACCTCCACGCTGGATGCGGTCAGCGTCACCGGTTCGCGCATCAAGCGCGCGCAGGTCGAAGGTGCGCAACCGGTGGTCACCATCAGTGCGCAGCAGATCCAGCAGGAAGGCTTTGCCACCGTCTACGACGTGCTCAACAGCATGAATCAGCAGGGCTCGGTGGAAGCCGATACGCAGTGGGGCTCGCATACGCCCAACGCCTCGCCGATCAATCTGCGCGACCTCGGGCCGGGGCGGACGCTGCTGCTGGTCAACGGGCATCGCGTGGCCGATTACCCGCTGCCCTACGGCGGCGAGAGCAACTTCTCCAACTACAGCAATATTCCTTCCGCCGCAGTGGAGCGCATCGACATCCTCACTGGCGGTGCGTCGGCGATTTACGGCTCGGACGCCGTGGCCGGCGTGATCAACGTGATCCTCAAGCGCGACTATCAGGGCGACCAGGTGCGCCTGCGTGGCGGCACCGCCACCGAAGGTGGGCGCGACAGTTTCGATGTGTCCTGGGCCGGCGGGCGCACCGGCGAGAACTGGAGCCTGACCTACGCGCTGCAGGCCACCCGGCGCGACCCGTTGAGCGGACGCGATCGCCCACAGATGGATGATTCGGACGACATGTCCTACTCCAACTGGACCGGCCAGAACCGCCTGTACGGCTTCAATCCGTTCACTGGCTTGAGCCTGATCGATGCCAACACCAACGAGCGCCTGGCGCCGCCTGCCGGCACCTGCGCGCGCTTCGGCGGCGAGTTCATCGACGGGCAGCGGCTGAGCTACAACCAGAACACCGGCGCGCTCACCAATGCCGGCGATTACTGCGGCGTCGCGCGCGATTACGGCGACTGGGGCCTGGTCACCGGCAGCGAGGATTATTCGACATATCTCTACGGCACCTGGAAGTTCGGCGAACACACCGAGGCCTGGGCCACGTTCTCCGCCAACCGCAGCGTCGGCCGCTGGACCTACGACCCGCCGTACGCGTATCTGGGCCCGTTCCAGGACGCGGCCACCGGGCGTTCGTTGAACCTGATCCGCCAGCTCACCCGGCGCGAAGCCGGCGGCTGGGACCGGCTTGCCAATTACAACAAGGAGCAGTCCTGGGATCTGAGCGCCGGCTTGCGCGGCGTGTGGGCCGACCGTTTCGATTGGGAGTTCAGCGTAGGCCGCTCGCGCTACACCGTCGACGAATACATCCGCACCGTGGACACCGCGCGCGCGACCGACTACTTCCTCGGCAGCTCCCTCGGCACTGCCGCCGATGGCACGCCGATCTATGCGATCAACGAAGCGCGCCTGTACACGCCGTTATCGTCGGACCAGTACGACGCGCTGGTCGCCAAATCGCACAATTCGGCTTATTCGTGGGTGAATCAAGCCAGTTTCAGCGTCAGCGGCGATGTGGTGCAGGGCTGGGCCGGGCCGATCCGCTTCGCCACCGTGGCCGAAGTGGCAAAGCAGGGCTATCAACTCTCTCCCGATCCCTGTGCCAACGAGTGCTACCCGGTGGATGTGGTGGACAGCGGCGGTGGCGAACGCATGCGCAGTTCGGCCGGTCTGGAATTCCAGATTCCGTTGCTCTCCACGTTGAGCGCGAATGTGGCCGGCCGCTACGACCGCTACGGCAATTACCGTTCTTCGGCTGCCATCCCCACCGATGTGGGCACGCAGAGCGACACCACCTGGAGCGCGGGCCTGGAATGGCGGCCGGCGGAGAGCCTGCTGGTGCGCAGCACCGTGGCCACCAGCTTCCGCGCGCCGGACATGCATTACGTGCTGGGCGAACCCAGCTCCACCAACCAGACGGTGATCGATCAGTACCGCTGCATTTCCTCCGGCGCGTACCTGACCGGCGGCTGCAACGACGAGAACAACAACATCTTCTACACGGTGGACGTCAATCGTCGCGGCACCCCTGACTTACGCTCGGAAACCGGCCGCTCGTTCACCGGTGGCGTGGTGTGGGACATCGCGCAAGGGCTGTCGTTGAGCGTGGATTACTACCGCATCCAGCTGGAGGAAATGATCAAGGACCTGGACCGCGACGAGATCCTGTCGGCCGAAGCCGGCTGCCGTACCGGCACCACCATCAGCGGCGGCACCTGGAACAACCCCGGCGGCGCGGGCTATTGCGACACCATCACCTCGCGCGTGATGCGCAATGCAGACGGCACCATCGCCAGCATCGAGCGCGGCCCGATCAACCTGGCGCAGATGGAAACCTCCGGCATCGATGCGTCGCTGAAGTATCGCCTTGCCACCGCAGGCTGGGGCAACTTCCAGCTGTCGCTGGACTACAACACTCTGATCGCCTATCGCGAGCAGATCTACCGCACCGACAGCGACGAAAACCGCCGCGACGAACGCGTGCGCAGCCGCGTGCGTGGCAGCGTGCATTGGGACAACGGCGGCCCCTGGGACTGGACCGTGTACTTCCGCCGGATCGGCTCCATGCGCGCGGTCAACTGGGGCACCTGCGAACGCTTCGACGACGGCTATCAACCCAGCGCCTCCGATGCGTGCCTGGTGACCGACACCGGCAATGTGCATCTGGGCGAAACCAGCAAGCGCTACTTCGGCCGCGTGGGCCCGGCGATCTACTGGAACCTGAGCACCGGCTACAAGATCACCGACCACGCCAAGGTCAATGTCTACGTCAACAACGTCTTCAACGAAGTGGGCTACGACCACAAGGAACGCTTCTACGGGTACGGCTTCTACAACACCACGCTGTTCAACCCGATCGGCCGCGAAGTGGCGGCGGAATATGTGTTTACGTTTTGAGCGAGCGCGGCGCTTGCGCACGCCACGGTGGCGTGCGGGCGTCTGGTGTCTGCACTGCTTCCGGCAGGGCCGCAGGACCTGGCGAGACGACCAGCTCGATCAGCGCGTCATCGATTGTTTGCATCGCGCCGATTGGCGGCAGCGCCATCGTCACCCGTTGGATTGGCGGCCGCCGCGGGAACCTGTGCCGACTTCACCGCTGCGGCCGCATGCATTTCAACGCGTGGGTGTGCCGGAGCCAGTGGAGGGGCGTTCGCTTCCACCTGTGCCCGGTCCGTTGCCGATGAAACAGTGGCAACGCGCAAAAGTGCGTGGTATCAATGCATCCCATGAACGCACCCCGCAGCCAGTTTTACTTTTGGTACTACGGTTTTCCGATGCCGCTGGCGGAGGAAGGATTGCGCTCACCCTGAAGGACACTTCAGCAGCATTCCCGAAAAGCCGCCAGCGCACACCTGGCGGCTTTTTTGTTGCCGCCGCGCCTGGTTCCCTGATGCAACCCCGCCCACCGAGACACTGTTATGCCGCCCGTCACCGATGACCTGCGTATCCGCAAGATCGAAGCCCTCGCACCGCCTGCGCAGCTGCTGTCGCTGCTGCCCTGCGATGAGCGCGCCTCCGAAACCGTGACCAACGCGCGCGCCGCGCTGCACGAAATCCTGCACGGGCGCGACGATCGCCTGGCCGTGGTGATCGGGCCATGCTCGATCCACGACCCGGTTGCGGCGATGGAGTACGCGCAGCGCCTGCGCCCGTTGCGCGATCAGTTCGGCGATGCGCTGGAGATCGTGATGCGGGTGTACTTCGAAAAGCCGCGCACCACCATCGGCTGGAAGGGCTTGATCAACGATCCGGACCTGGACGGCAGCTTCCAGATCAACAAGGGCCTGCGCGTGGCGCGTGGCCTGCTGCGCGATATCAACAATCTCGGCCTGCCGGCCGGCGTGGAATTTCTCGACATCATTTCGCCGCAATACATCGCCGACCTGGTGGCCTGGGGCGCAATCGGCGCACGCACCACCGAGAGCCAGGTGCATCGCGAGATGGCATCGGGGCTGTCATGCCCGGTGGGCTTCAAGAACGGCACCGGTGGCGACGTCAAGATTGCGGTGGACGCGGTGGGCGCGGCCTCGCATCCGCATCATTTCCTGGCCGTGACCAAGGACGGACACACCGCCGTGGCAGCGACGGCGGGCAATCCGGATTGCCATGTGATCCTGCGCGGCGGCAAACAGCCCAACTTCGATGCGGCCAACGTGGAAGCGGCCAGCCAGGTGCTCAATGCATCCGGCCTGCCCGCGCGCCTGATGATCGATGCCAGCCACGCCAACAGCAGCAAGAATCCCGAGAACCAGCCCAAGGTCGTCGAGGACATCGCCAATCAGCTGGAAAACGGCCAAACGCGCATCGTCGGGGTGATGGTGGAAAGCCACCTGGTCGGTGGGCGTCAGGACCTCTTGCCGGGGTGCGAGCTAACCTACGGCCAGAGCATTACCGACGGCTGCATCGGCTGGGATAGTTCGGTGCAGGTGCTGGAACGCCTGGCGACCGCAGTGCGTGCACGGCGCATGCGCAAGATTGCCGAGGCTGCGTGAGTTGCGGCGCAGCAGCATCGGCAGAACACGTGCTGATGCTGCATGGGGCGTCGCCCACTCCAAATCACTGCCAGGCAGCGCGTGTCTGGTCTGCAGTGAGCGTGAGGCGTCGCGCATCCCTGATTCGGCGCTATGCGCCACCTTTGCCAATGGGAAGGATCTTGCAGCTGGCACGTGCGTCGGTGCAGCAGGCATCGGTCACTGCGCAGGCAATGACGTGGGTGCGCTAGACGCTCGAGCCAGTACTCACCCCAGGCGAGACGGCTGGCTGGTGCGCCGCTGTCGCGCAGGTGCAGCACGTCCAACATGGCGCGCAGCGGTGCCATCAGCGACGACCAACAGATACAACGATCGGTTTGGCCGTGCGTGCAGGCGTCTCGCCGGCCGCGGCAGACCAAGAACGTCGGGCCGGCGCAGGGAGCCGGCCCGACGGATTGGACACCACCCAGTGATGGCCCGTTTCGCTCAGCGACAGCAGGGGGAGAGAGCCTTCCTGTCACATGGAGCGAGCGGGCAGGACCGTTATCCGCCCGGCACGTGACCCTGCGATGTCGCTGCATGTCGTGCGCAGCAATGAAGTTCGAGAAGCGTTAAACGCCGGGACTGCGTAATCGCAGCGGTTCAGCGTATCGCCAGTGCAGCACTGCCGGGATTGCGATGTTCGCAGCACTGGGCATTGGCCGGCCGCCCATCTCCAAGCTCGCAGCCGATTCCCAATTCCCGCAACGGCACCAGCCTTGTTCACGCTTCGCGGTCAGCGCAACCGGGATAGTGGCGGCAGACTCTTTCCTGCCTGCGCCCATGCCCTCACTTCGCGACCGCTTCCAGCGCTGGCCACGGCCGTGGCGTCGTGCAGTGGGCATCGTGTTGGCGCTGTACGCGCTGTATCTGCTGGCCGGCAACCTCTATCTCAATACCCCGCTGTTCGACGCCAGCACCAATCGGCAGCCGCACAAGTTCACCATGCAGACCGGCCCGGCACTGACGCTGTTCCCGGGCGAGGTCATCGCCTGGAACGTGCGCATGCGCGGGCAGGCCAACCGCACGGTGTATGTCTTTCACGCCGACCGCGCACATGCGCGTATCGCCCTGCTGGCCTTGTTTCGGCGCGAAGTGCGCCTGCCGTGGCTGCATGCCACCGGCGTGAGCGCAGAAGTGGAAACCTCCGATACGCCCATTCCGCCGCCACCGCGGGGCAACCAAGGCTGGACGTTGCGCTTCGACGCAATCACCAGCAACAGCATTCGCAGTGCCCGCCTGGGCAAATTGCTGATCGCCGGGCAAGGGCACGGCAAGGTCGGTTTTCTGAAGCAACTCAAGGGCGGGCCGTCGGAACTGTTTCCTTCCGAAGCGGGCTTTACCGATGCAGTGGTCAGCTACGACGGGGTGCAGGTGTTCAATAGTGCGCAGCTGGATGCGCAGTTTCAGTTTCCACGCCATTACCGCGACCAGGCGCCGGGGCTGCGTAAGCTCGGCATCACCGCCGCCCGGCTACAGCTGAAGGCCAATTCCGTGGCGCTGAAGATCGATACCGGCGCGCCGCATGTGGACATCGGCAGCGGGCCATCGGCAGCGCGCGTGGAGGCCGATATCCGCCTGGCCAGCGGCGCGCTGCAGCCAGGCAGCCGTGCGGTGTGGCGGTTGCCGTTGCTGGCCGGCGTGGGCGCCACCGACCGCGGCATGCTCGCGCTGCAACTGGACGTAGCGCAGGACATCCGCGTGCAGGCGCGGCTACCGCGCGACGAGAAGACCGGCAGCGAGCTGCACGCCGATCTGCGCATCGCCGGGCGCAGTGTTCCGTTCGAACAGCCGGCGCAGCTGTTGCCGCGTCTGTCGGGGCAGGTGCGTGGGCGCTGGAAGTTCGAATCCTTGAACTGGATCGCCGAGCTGTTCGTGCGCAAGCCGTGGTTCCAGCTGGAGGGCGGCGGTCTGGTCGAAGCGGACCTGCGCCTTGCACAGGGCCGTCTGAGTGCCGGCAGCACGCTGGATATTCCACGCGTGGAGGCCGTGGCGCAGGTGTTCGACACGCGCCTGGCCGGCGTTGCCAAGGCGCACGGGCGCATCGACGATGCCGCCACGGCGCAGGCGCATCTGGATGTGAGCATTCCCACCTTCAAGGCGGCGCCGCGCGATGCGCCCAAACAGCTCTTGCTGGATGGCCGCGATCTGCAACTGGCCATGCATGGCGATGCCGAGCTGGCCCGCCTGAGCGACACGCTCAAGGCACAGCTGCGTTTCAGCGATGCGCGTGTGCCCGATCTCACCGCCTACAACCGCTACCTGCCGGGCAACAACGTGCGCCTGCTCGGCGGTCGCGGCAGCCTGACCGGCGATGTGGCGCTCAATGCGTCTGGCGAGGTCGGTAATGGGCATGCGAACCTGCGCGGGCAGGGCGCGCATCTGGCGTTGGCGGGCGTCCAGATGCGCGGCGATGCCGAGTTGCGGGCAACGCTGCAGCGCGCCGATTTCAAGAACAAGTTCTTCGACCTCAGCGGCACGCGCATACGCCTGCGCAATATGCGCGTGGGGGATGAAGGCGCCGATGCAAATTGGTGGGGCGACTTGCAGGTGGGTGCCGGTACGATCCAGGCCGAAGCACCGTTCCAGGTGGATGCCGACGCAGCCCTTCGACTGCGCGATATCGCGCCACTGCTCGCGGTGTTCGCCCAGCGCGCCGACTATCCGCGCTGGGTGCTGGGTTTGCTGGATTCGGGCGAACTGGATGCCACTGGTCGAGTGCGTTGGCGCAAGCAGCAGGTGCTGATCGACGACCTGCATGCGGAAAATGCGCGCTTGTCGCTGCGTGCGCGGCTGGCCTTGAACGATGCGCAGCGGCGCGGCGATCTGTATCTGCGCTGGGGTGTGCTGGGTGCCGGCATCGAACTCGATGGCAAGCAGCGGCAGTGGCATCTGGCCGGCGCACGCGAGTGGTATGACGCGCGGCCCGGGCTGTTGCCGCCGGTCTCCAAAACCAAGTGATGCAGCCGCCGGCGTGATCGTGCTGCGTTCTGCTCACGGCTGGCTTGGCACACTGTGCCCAGCCGCGTGCGCGGTTTTCAGGAGCCTGCCGTCATGACGATGCCTGTTCGCGCCCGCTGGCGCGCCTTGCCGCGTGTATTGCGATGGCCGCTAGTGGCACTGGTCGCGCTGTACGCAAGCTATGTGCTGCTGGGCAATCTGTTGCTCAACACGCCGCTTGGCCCGGCTGCGCTGAATCGCTCGCCCGATAAGTTCACGATGCAATGGGGCCCGGCGCTGACCTGGTGGCCGGGGCATGTGGTGCTGTGGGATGTCGATCTGCAAGGCCATTGGACGCGCACGAACTGGAATGTCAGTGCGCAGCGGATGAGCGGGCAGATTCGGCTGCTGCCATTGCTGCACCGCCAACTGCTGGTGCCGGAGTTGCACGCGCGCGGCGTGCGTGGCGGTCTTCAGGCTGCAGTCGTGACGCCCGGGACGGTGGCGACGCCATCGCCTGCGGCGACGCAAGCGGCGCGGGTTGCCGTTGTTCCGATGAAGGGCGTTGCTGATACGCCGGCCGCTCCAGCGAACGAGGAGGCGCCTACAGTAACGCCCGATGTCGAAAAAACGGCGACGACGCAGCCTCCCGCGCAGGATCTGCGCGCAACCACTGCAACCAACGCGAAGCCCACAACGCCCACAACCAGGACGCCGCCATCAGCCGAGCGCGCCGACGCGCACGCCAGCGCACCCATCCCACCAGCCGCCTGGACCCTGCAGTTCGACCGCATCGTTGCCGAGCAGGTGCAGGCCGTGTCGCTGCGTCAGCTGCACATCGAAGGGCAGGGCCAACTGCAACTGGGTCTGTTCAAACAACTACGTGGCGGGCCGATGGAAATCTTCCCCTCACGTGCGGTGTTCGAATCGGCGCGCGTGCGGTGGGGGCAGGATGAAATGATGCGCAATGGGCAGCTGCGCATCGAAGCGAGCATCGCGCGGCATACACCGGATCAGGCAAGTGGACACGCGGTGCTGCAGCTCACCGATGCGCTGATCGCCGTGCATGGCGACACCGCAGCGTTGGATGTCGCCCGTCATGCGCAGGGCCGGCACACGCTGGCGACGCGTCCCGGCAAGGGGCGTGCAGATGGCGAGCTGCGCTGGATACGCGGTGCCCTGCAGCCCGGGAGTCAACTGCACTGGCGCGCGCCGCTGCACGACAGCACGCGCGCGTCGGCCGCATTGCTGGGCGAGTTGACGGCGCAGTTACAGGTCGATCAGAACATGCGGCTGACGGTAAGCATGCCCGAGCCGGCCGATGCCGGACTGACGCTGGACGCCGACGTGCGCGTGCAAGGCAGGCAATTGCCAGTGCAATCCATGCGCAGCCTGTTGCCGCGCACCTCCGGGCATGCGCGGCTGCATTGGCAATTGTCTTCGCTGAGCTGGATTGCTGCGCTGTTTCCGGATGTGGATTGGCTGACCCTGGATGGCGAGGGCCTGGTCGATGCCGATCTGCGGATCGATCGCGGCCAGCTCGGCGCCGGCAGCCGCCTGCAGGTCCCGCACGTGCAAGCGCAGGTGGGCGTGATGGGGCACGCGATCGCCGGCCAGGCCAGCGCCGATCTGCGCGTGGACGCCGATGCCAACGGACAGTTGCTGCCGGCGCTTGCACTGCAGATGCAGCAGTTTTCGATCGCGCATAGCGACGCACCCACGCGCCCGTTCGTGCAAGGCCGCGATTTGCGCCTGGATCTGCAAACGCGCGCCGATGCGCGCAACCTGACCAGCCTGCGCGATGCCACGCGCGCGCACCTGGTGTTCGCCAATGCGCGCGTGCCGGATCTGCGTGCCTACAACCGCTATCTGCCGCAGCAGCAACTGCGCTTCGATGGCGGCAACGGCGTGCTCAGCGGCGATCTGCAGATCGAGCCGGGTGGGCGCATCGGCAAGGGCGGTTTGCGCATCGGGGCGCGTGCAGCGCGGCTGCAGTTTGCCGGCCTGGCGTTGCGCGGCGATGTGGATGCGGATCTGCGCCTGCAGCGCGGCGATCTGCGCGCCGAACAGTTCAGTCTCGATGCCAGCAGCATCCAGCTGCGCAATGTCGGATTCACCGGCCCGGATGGACAGCATCGCGATGGCTGGTGGGCGCGCATCGTGCTGGACGGTGCGCGCATGCAATGGCGACAACCGGTGGGTGTGGATGGGCGTGTACGCATCCAGGTGCGCGATCTGGCATTTCTGGTGGCGTTGTATGCGCGCGACCGCTCGCTTCCGAACTGGATGCTCCGGCTGGTGGATGCAGGCCAGGCGCAACTGACCGCACGCGCACACTGGCAAGGCGAGACGGTCATCGTCGATCGGTTGCAGGCACGCAACGAACGCTTTCAGGTCGATGCGCGCCTGCGCCTGCAGGGCAATCGACGCAGCGGCAGTCTGCTGGCCCGCTGGGGAATGCTGAGCGCGGCAGTGGGCTTGCGTGGCGACACGCCCGAATGGCATCTGCTACGCGCGCCGGAGTGGTATCGCGCGCAGCCGGACCTATTGCGCTGACGCCTGCATCGCACGCGCTGGGGTGAAGAAAAAGCACCAGTTCTGTACTGCCTGGTGTTGTTTTGCAGTGCAGCGTGCAAGTCCGATTCGGGGCGCGCACTATGATCCTGCATCCCGACGTGGGGGAGGGAGCAAAGCCCGCTGGCAGTTCGCTGCAAGCGGGCTTTTTTATGCCTGGCGATTTGCCGGGTCAAGCGCCAACCCCGCGCAAGATCCGCCGCAGACGAAGCGCGTGCCATAGGCGGTAGCCGCCGCGCGCATCGCGGCGAGCGCACTCGCATGGCTTGGAGCCGCCCCAACCCCGGCAAGCGATCATGCTGCTGGAGGTGTACGCGTGCTCGGAACTATTCGTACGAGCGACCCATGCCGTACCGATCACCGGCCGCGTCCGCCTGGCCTGTCATGCCGTTCCTATCTGCAACTCCAGCAGCCACAGCGTGCTGCCGCCGGTGATGAACAACCGCCGTTGCTCCAGGTCGAAGGTGCAGTTGGACGCCGTCTGCGGGGTCGGCACCAGACCGAGCCGGTGGCCGTCGTTGTCGAAGATGCACACGCCCGCGCCGGAACTGCTCCATAGCCAGCCCTGGCGATCCACGCAAAAGCCATCCGGCAGGCCGTCCGGCACCACCGCGAAGCGGCGCCGGTTGTGCAATGCGCCATCGCGCCAGTCGAAGGCGGTGATCTCCGGCGTGGTCGGGCCACCTTCGGGCGTCTGCGACACGTACAGCACACGTTCGTCGGGGGAGAACGCCAGCCCGTTGGGGTGATCCAGGCTGGCCATGCACTGCAGGGCGCTGCCATCGGGCGGCAGCCGGTAGACGCCATGATGGTCCAGTTCCTGCGGACCCGGGCAGCCCTGGCTGGGCTTGAGCAGCCCGAACGGCGGGTCGGTGAACCAGATCGCGCCGTCGTGCGCCACGATCAGATCGTTCGGCGAATTGAGCCGTTTGCCCTCGAACCGCCCGACCAGCAGATGCGCCCGGCCATCCACATCGCTACGGGTGATCGCGCGGCGCCCGTGTTCGCAGTGCACCAGTCGCTGCTGCGCATCCACCGCATTGCCATTGGTGAAGGCGGTGGCATCCAGCAGCACGTCCACCGCGCCGTCTTCGCGCCAACCGAGCACGCGGCGGCCGACCACATCGCTCCACACCAGCGTGCGCTGTGCCTCCCACCAGGCCGGGCCCTCGCTCCAGGTGGCCTGGTCGTAGAGGGTCTGCAGGCGCGCGTTGCCCAGCCGCGCTGCCAGCGCGGCGTGGTGCGTGGTGGGTGGCGGGCACTCTGCCGGCTGGGCGGCGCCGGGCGCGCGAAGGCGGCAGTGGCGGTCCATCAACGCGGCGCCGGATGGCCGAACGGATGCGCGGTGGCCGCTCCTGGCGATTGCGCAAACTGCACCATCATCTGCAGGCAGGGCGTATCGCCCAACTGGCCGGAGCGGTGGCCACGCCGATCGGAGGTGCCCTGATCCTGGCCGAAGTGGATATCGCCCGGACCCATCTCCACGCGGGTGCCGTCGCCGGTTTCGATAAACCAGCGGCCACGCAACGGAATCACCCATTGCGGGTGCGGGCTCTCATGCCAATCGCCGACCCAGCCCACCGGCAGCACCGCGAACTGGATGCCCAGCACCTCGCCCGGAAACGGCCGTAACCACTGCGGTGCCGCACCGCCACCCACGCTCTTGCTGCCGAAGCCGGGCAACTGCGAGAGGTTGAGGCGGCTGTTGCCATCCGGCCCGGTCCACAGATGCAGAAAGGGCAGGCTGGGCGGTAGTGCAGGATCGTTGCCATCGGTTTCCAGCGGGATCTGCGAGGGCAGCAGGTGGGCAGGCAAGGTGGTGGGCGACATGGCGGGACCTCGTGCGAAAGCCGCAGTGCAGCATGGGTTTCGTCAGGGCTGCGTAAGCGAGATGTTCAAAGCGGCGAAATGCTGCACGCCCTGTTGCAGTCGCAGTGCGGGCTGTCGCGCATGCGTGCACTCCCTGCGCGGTAGGGATGCCAAAATCCGGTCATGCCAATGCCGACCGCTTCCATGTCTCCTGCGCTCACCGCCCTGATCGAGCGGGCCGTGGCGCGTGTCCGTCAATCGTTGCCTGTCGAGCAGGCGTGGCCGGGCGGCGCGTTCGATCGGCAGCTTGCGCAGGTGGCACTGGCCAGCGAGTTCGCGCTCGATACGTTGGCGCGGCAACCGGCGTTGCTGCAGCACCTGGCACAACCGGATCCGCCGCCGCTGCCACTGCCACAGCTCGATCCGGCGCAGCCGCAGCTGTGGCCTGCACAATTGCGACGCTATCGCAGCGCCGAGTCCACGCGCCTGGTGTGGCGCGATGTGCTCGGTCTGGACAGCGTCGAGGCCACCCTGGCCGGCGCAACCCAGCTGGCCGAGCACTGCCTGCAATGCGGCCTGCACGCGCTGGAGCAGCAGTTCCACACCCGCCACGGCCAGGTCGTTGCTGCAGACGGCAGCGAGCAACGCCTGGTGGTGTTCGGGCTGGGCAAGCTGGGCGGTGGCGAGCTGAATTTTTCCTCGGACGTGGATCTGGTCTACGCCTATCCGCAGGGCGGCCAATCCGATGGCGCGCGTCCATTGGCGGCAGAAGAGTATTTCGCACGGTTGGGCCAGCAGCTGGCCAGGTTGCTGGACGAAACCACGGCCGACGGCTTCAGCCATCGCGTGGATCTGCGCCTGCGTCCGTTCGGCACCGCCGGACGCGTGGCGTTGTCGTTCGCCGGCATGGACCAGTATTTCCAGCGCGAAGGTCGCGATTGGGAGCGCTACGCCTGGCTCAAGGCGCGCGCGGTGGCTGGCGATATCGACGCCGGCGAAGCCTGGCTGGAAACGCTGCGCCCCTTCGTCTACCGGCGGTATCTGGACTTCACCGCACTGGATGGCTTGCGCGAAATGAAAGCAGCCATCACCGCCGAAGTGGCGCGGCACGATCGTCTGGACGACATCAAGCGTGGGCCCGGCGGAATTCGCGAAATCGAGTTTCTGGCGCAATCGCTGCAGCTGATTCGCGGCGGACGCGAGCCGAGCCTGCGCGAACGCCGGCTGCTGCCCGCGCTGCAGGCGCTGGTGGCGGCAGGCCAGATCGACCAGGAAAACGGCCAGGCGCTGTCGACGGCGTATCGTTTTCTACGCCGGCTGGAAAATCGCCTGCAGATGTTGCGCGATGCGCAGACCCACGCATTGCCGCAGGCGCCGCTGGATCGCGAGCGCATTGCGCTGGGCCTGGGTTACGCGCACTGGTCGGCCCTGCTGGACGCGCTGGCGCCGCAGCGCGCGCGGGTTGCGGCGGAATTTGCCGAGCTGCTGGCCCCGCGCGTGCGCGCCACCGCACCGGACGCGCTTGCCGATTACTGGCGCGCGCTGCCGGACGGCGATGCTGCGCCGTTGGCGGGGATTGGCTTGAACGATCCCGGTGGCGCGCATCAGGCGCTGGCCGATTTCGCGCAGTCTTCCGGCGTGCGCGTGCTGTCCGATAGTGCGCGTGCGCGGCTGGATCGGGTGATGCCGGCACTGCTGCACGCAGCCACCCGCGCCAGCCAGCCCGACGCGGCAGTGCGTCGCATGCTCGGCCTGCTGCAGGCCACCTTGCGCCGCACCAGCTATCTGGCCTTGCTCGATGAGCAACCCAGCGCGCTTGCCCGCCTGGTCGATGTGCTCTCGCGCAGTGCGTTGCTGGCCGAGCGGCTGGCGGCGTATCCCTTGCTGCTGGACGAATTGCTCGACACCCGCATCAGCGGCCCGCTGCCGGTTCGCGCAGCGCTGCACGCGGCCTGCGCCGGTACCTTGCACATCGATGACACCGAAGCGGCGCTGCGCGAGCTCAACGAGCGTCGGCTTGCACTGAGCTTCCGCATTGCGCTGGCCACGCTGGATGGCCGCCAGCAGGCGGTGGAGAGCACCCGGCAACTGGCCTGGCTTGCCGAAGCGGTCGTGCAGACCGTGCTGCACCTGGCGCGCAGCGACATGCTGGCCGCGCACGGACACGTGCCCGGCGGCAGCTTTGCCATCGTCGGTTACGGCAGTCTGGGCGGGCTGGAGCTGGGGTTCGGATCGGATCTGGATCTGGTGTTTCTGTACGATCATCCGCCCGAGGTGGACGCCTCCGATGGCAAGCGCCCACTGGACGCCGGGCGCTGGTTTGCGCGGCTTGCGCAGAAGGTGATGGCATTGCTGGCTGCCGAGACCGGCGCCGGCCGGCTGTACGACATCGATGTGCGACTGCGCCCGGATGGCGGCAAGGGCGCACTGGTGTCCTCGCTGGCCAGTTACCGCGAATACCAGCGCGACCGCGCCTGGACCTGGGAGCATCAGGCCCTGGTGCGTGCACGCGCGGTGGCCGGCGACGCGGCGCTTTGCGACGCGTTTGCCCACGTGCGTCGCGATACGCTGATGCGGGTGCGCGACACCGCGCAATTGCACGAGGACGTGCGCAAGATGCGTGCACGCATGCGCGCCGAACTGGATCGCAGCGATGCCGGCCGGCTGGATCTCAAGCAAGGCGCTGGCGGCCTGGTGGATCTGGAATTCGTGCTGCAGGCCGGCGTGCTCGGCCTGGCAGCGCTGCAGCCGCAGCTGCTGGATGCCTGCGACACGCCCGCGTTGATCGACGCACTGGCGCGCACGCACTGGCTCCCGGACGAGAGCGCCGCATCGCTGCATCAGGCGCATGCAACGCTGGTCGATGCCGGCCTGAGCTGCACGCTGGACCGCCGCCCACGCCTGATCGCGCCCACGCCGGCCATCCAGCAGGCGCGCGGCATCATCTTCAACGCAGCACGTGGGCAGGGCCTGACGTTTCCGCTGGGCAAGGATGAAACAGCGCTGTAAGTGCACGGGTGAGTACGCCGCTTTCGATGCAGCTGCAGCAAACGGCAGCAACGGTGCCTTGCTGTCCTGGCGGAGGCAACGCACCCATGAGCGTCTTGCGTTCTACCGACGCGGCGCACTCCGCCACAGCAGGGCGCGAAACGGGCCGAGCAGGAACACGCCCATGCCCAGTTTTACCGCCAGATCGCCTGCGGCCCAGCTGACCCACGGCAGGCTCGCGCCGGCAAACGCAATGCTCCAGAAGATCGTGGTATCCAGGGTGGCGCTGCAGGTGGTGGCCACGATCGGCGCGCGCCACCAGCTGCCGTCGCGCAGGCGGTCGAACACGCTGATGTCCAGCAATTGCGCCGCGATGAAGGCGCTGCACGAGGCCACCGCAATGCGTGGCGTCGCCAGCCAGATCCACAGCAGCACCGCCAGCGCGAACCCGCACCAGGCAACGTGGCGCGCGGCGCGCGGGCCGAAGCGGCGGTTGATCAGGTTGCTGACCAGGAACGCCAGCGGGTAGGAGAACGCGCCCCAGGTCAGCCAGTCGTTGATCGGGTATTGCACCAGGATGTTGGACAGCAGGACCACCGCGCCCATTGCCAGCACCGCCCAGATCAATGCACGGGCGGTGAGCGGGGCGACTACAGGTGGCGAGGCAAGACGCATGGCGACACGGTGTTGAGTGGGCGCGCAATTATCTCTTCGACGGCAGGGATGGACCAGCGCAGCGATGCGCTCGCCGGCCACGGCGCCGGTGCGCGATGACCGTATTGCGCAGGCGCCTGCCGCCGGACCGTGCCTGTATCGCCGGCGGCGACCGATTGGGCCCGTGCGCACATCGCGGCCGCAATCCAACGGCGTGTGCGCTGGCGTTCGTGGCGGCGCATACGCGCGGCGGCATCGTCGGCATGCGATGTGCAGAACGGGGGGCACGCCTGCGCCACGACGTCGGGTCGTCATCGGTGAGGTGTGCACAGGACGCCTCACCGGCGACACCGGCAGCACATGGTGATCGCAAAGCGGGCGGCAGGCCTCGACGTCGGAAATGCTGGCGTGAGCGTGCGCATGTGCGCGCAGTGGGCGCTTGCAGGCGCTCGCGACAACGGCGCCCACGTTGGGACATCCACGCGCGGCGAGCTGGCATGCAGCGGCACCTGCTGGCGCACCTCGCTGGTGGCGACACAATCTCGCCCGCCGGCATTTCAGCCGTAGACATCGCACGTATCGTCCCGGCTCCCGACCCCGTCGTCTGATTGATGGCAGCCCTTGCAAGCCCCGCGACCTGCCGATGCCGATGGCGATAGCTGCCGAATGCGCAGTGTCGCGCTGGTGCGCTGGCAGCGCTCGGCCTTGCCGTGGTCCGTGGCAGCGGCCAGCTGTGTGGATTTCAGCCAGCGCGGCCATCGCTCGCAGCCGGTACCTGCTTCCTGTTTCCGTGTCGACATGGTCGCGCCGTTGGTCGCGAGCGGTCGTGCATGCCCCTGCGATGCCATTCGGCCTCGCTCACTGCTGTGCCCCCGGAGAGATCCATGCTTACTCGCATCCGCTGTCGGCCGCTGCTGGCTGCCGTGTTGTCCGCTTCGCTGTTCGCCTTCGGCAGCGCCAACGCTGCCACAACCGTCCCAGATGCCCGGATTGACGCGATGACGGCGAGCTTGCGCGCTGCGCCCGTGTCCTTCGACGTGCATCTGCCATCACGCGACCAGGTGGCGCTGGATGCGCTGCTGGCCGACATCCAGGACCCGCTGTCGCCGCAGTACCACAAGTGGCTGTCGGCGTCCGAATTCCAGCGGCGGTTTGGCCCGGCGCCTGCGCAGCTCGCGCAGGTGCGCGCTGCCTTGCAGGCCGCACACATGACCGTGGTGCAGCAAGGGCCAACCCTGCATGTCAGCGCGAATGCAGACAGCGTGGAGCGGCTGTTTGCCGCGCCGTTGGTCGCTGATCTGAAGGCCGGCCAGCAGGTGCGCCTGGCGGCTGCCGCTCCGCTGCAGCTGCCGGCCGCGCTGCGTGCCAACGGTGTCGCCGTCACCGGACTGAGCCACGGGATGCCGACGGCACGCATGGACTCGCGCATGCTGGCCGGCGAGCCCGGCAACCGCTCCGGCGATGGCACCACCAGCTATTGGTACAACGATCTCAAGCAGGCCTACGGCTATCCTTCCTACCAGACGATGATTGGCGCGCCAGGCAAGCAACAGCGGCTCGACGGTAGCGGCAGCACGATCGCCGTCTTGATCGGCAGCGACGTGCTGGATACGGACATCGCCGCGATGTTCGACCACGAGCGCTTCAGCCGGTATGCCGGCAACCATGCCAATCCGACACTGTATGCACGCCGCTATGTGGCCGGTGCCAAGCCCGGGGTGCAGGACGGCAAGCGCGCTGCGGTGCGCGAGGCAACACTCGATGTGGACATGGCGCTTGGCGGCGCACCGGGCGCGCACGTGCTGCTGTACGTGATCCCCGATCTCTCCATCGATTCCCTCCTGGCCGGCTACCGACAGATCGTGCAGGACAATGAGGCCGACGTGGTCAGCTCCTCGTTCGGGTTCTGCGAACAGGTCTTCACCGCGGCCTACAACGGGAATGACGCCACCTCCATCCTTGGCCTGTTCGATTCGGTCTTCAAGCAAGGCAACGCGCAGGGCATCAGCTTCGTCGCCTCCAGCGGCGACAACGCCGGCCTGGATTGCCCGGACACGCAATACCTGGTGGACGGCAAGAACGGCCGCTACGTCCCCAGCGTGCACTGGCCCGCCGCCGATGCGTATGTGACCGCGGTCGGTGGTGGCAACCTGCTCACTTCCTACAAGAAGGGCAGCCTGGATTCGAGCTACCTCAGCGAAAGCGCGTTTGCCGACCCGTTGCAGGCCGAGGACCCATATGGCGTCGGCGCGCTGCTCAGCGGCGGCTACTGGGGTGCCGGTGGCGGCGTCAGCGCGCTGTTCCAGCGTCCGGCATACCAGCTGCGCGCGCTGGGCGGCACGCGCACCTCGATGCGCGCATTGCCCGATGTTGGCATGCTGGTCGGTGGTTGCCCTGGGATCGCCGTGCATCCCTGTCAGCAGGGCACCAGCTCGGTGTCCATTTACGTGGCCGGTGCCATCACCAAGGTGATCGGCACCAGCGTGGCGGCGCCGGAGTTCGCCAGCGTGGCCGCGTTGCTGGTGCAGAAGCAGGGCCGGCAGGGCAATCTCAACGATTACCTGTATCGCCTGGCTGCCAACGGACCGGAGGCCTACCACCGCGGCATCCCCGGCAATAACGGGGTCGTCAGCAACGACGTGCCGATCGCCGGCAAGTACAACTACACCACCGGCTTGGGAACCCCGGTCGTGCGGCTGATGATCGGCGCGCTGGACGCGGCGCCCGCAGGCATTCCGCGTTCCCCCAGCAATCCGTAAACCAAGCGTGGTTGGAGGCATCGGCGTCGCGGCAACGCCGCCGATGCAACGACGATCACGCTGTGGTCGATCAGACGTGGTCTCGGCCTGCGGCGCAGGGCGTGCATGTCACCAAATGTGGCTGCTGCTGTAGGCGGCAGCCGCTTCTGTCGGTACGAACGCCAACGCCCGGCCTTGTTCCGCATGCACGGTCCAGCCGCTGCCGACCGGGCTGGGTTGGAACGTCACCATGTCGCCGACGTGGAAGCCTGCGGCGGGGTCGTCCTGGCGTGCCTGCCATTGCAGCACTGCGGTGTTCTCGGCTTGTTGCGGGTCCTGCAGGCGCACCTGACGCGCACCCGCGGGCAGGGTGTCGACGGCTTGCACGCGCATTGGCGGCAGCTTGCCTGCGTGCGCCTTACGACGTGACGCGGCCATTTCACTCGATGCAGTGAGTGGTCCGGCAACGACGGAGGCAAACACACCGGACGCGATCAGCACTGGCATGGCTAGGGACAGCGCCGAATAGAACTCGGATCTTTCGCCGGGTGTGGTCGCTTCACCGGCGTGTGCGCAAGGCAACGTCAAGGCGGCGAACAGGCACGCGCTGGCAGCGAGAAAAGTACGGGCGTGCATCATGGCGTTTCTCCAGGAGTAGGGGCGGCGCGTGCAATCGACAGTTCCTTGTCGACCGCGTCGCGCTGATGCAGAAAGTCGAACACCGATTCGACCGTGATTACCGAATAGTTGCCCGACACACGTTCGCCCACAGGGTGATCGGTGACCGCCGCATTGGCGGCGACAAAGCGCGCGCCGATGCGCTGGCTCAAATCCAGATGCAGGATGCTTGGGTGGTAACGCGCGGTGCGCAGCCATGCCTGTGCATCGCGGCGGTTGGCAATGGCGACTGCCGGTTGCGCGTCGGCCGCCAGCGCGACGGCCAGCACTTCCAGCCCCCATTGGTTGGAGTTTTGATAGTCGGTGGAAAACGGATACGCCACGATGCTGTAGCGCGTCTCATGCAGGCGGTGGGCGAGATCGCCGCTGCCAGTCAATAGCGCGTACAGACGTTGCTGCAGTGCCCGGGTGGGAACGCCCACGCGCAGGTCAGGCCATAGCGGCTCAGGTCCTGGCCGCCGCGCGCCAGCAGCACCACCTTGGCGTCGGGCAACGCATCCAGTGCCTGCGCGGTGGAGGTGGCCAGGTCGAACATCGCAGCGGTGGCTTGCGGTGATGGGTAGCGCGGTACGCAACGCGGTGCTGCTGCGGTGGCCGCCAGCGGTAACGCGGCAAGTAGCAGCAGCGCGATCGCCCGGCGCTGAGTGTGCCGCATCCATCGCGCGTTGATTGTCCCTGTCATGCGAAGCGTCCTTGGTCTCAGTGGCCCGCTGACGGGCCTTGGGTCATGCCAGCAGGCGCGCGCGCACCTGCATGGCGATGCGCTCGGTTTCGCGCACTGCCACGATATCGACAGCGCCGGCGAGAACTTCATCTACCGGGTGCAAACGCTGGCGTTGTCGCAATGCCTGCAGGTAGGTGCCCACGCGCCCGCGTGCCTGGTCGCCGAACGCGGCGGTCACCGCCACACGGGTGGCGCAGGCTTCGGAGAGCAGGTTGACCGAATCGGCGCTGGCCACGATGGCATCGGCCCAGCCGAGCAGGCCGGCATACGGGTTGGGCCCATCGCGTTCGTCGCACCACAGCAGATGCGGCAGGCCGACGCAGGCCGCGCGCAGCGTTGCGATTGCATCGTCCGGTGTGCGGCGCGAGGTGGTGATCAGCAGGCTGCCGCCCAGCGCGCGCAGTTGGGCGCTCAAGCGCGTGCACAGCGCCGCTAGCGCCTGTGGCGTCCACGGCACCTGGTCGGTGGTCCCACCGACCAGCAGGGCCAGCCGCGGGCCGGGCAAGCCGCCTAGTGCGGGAAAGGCCGCCCGCCCGGCCGCCAGCCACGCATCGTCCACCGGGTGCAGGCTGCCGAGCAGGGTGAGTACGTTGCTGCCGCGCAGTGCATCGTGCTCGGGCACGACCAGCAGGTCCCAGTGCCGCGGATCCAGCCGCGGATCCAGGATCTGCACGCTGCGGCTGCCGTGGGCACGCAGCAACCGGGTGGCCAGCGCCGCCTGCCTGCCGCAGCCGATGGCCAGCGCCGGGGGCTGCGTCAGTTGCCCGGCAAATGGCGCGCCAAACGCCCGCCGTGCGCCGGGTAGCCGCCGCGGCGCCGCCCAACGCCACGGCGCGTTGGGCTGCAGGTGCAGGGGCTGGTAGGCATCGGGCTGCAATGCACGCGCCAGCGCCTCGGCCTGGCGCGCATTGCCGGCACGGCCGTCGCTCAGTGCCCAGGTCAGCCCCATCGTTTCAGATCCGACATAGATTTGTTTCAGATTGAACGCGTGTGGCGGCAATCGCGCCACTCTACACTGCGGGTCTTCACACTGGCGCCGACGCCGCAACCTACCGTCGCACCACCCTTCCTCTGGAGTGCTCATGTCCGACTCGCTCAACGCCGCCGCACTGGATCAGCTGTTCCGCACCGCCCGCACGCAAAATGCGTTTGCCGACACGCCGGTCAGCCACGAGGTACTGCGTGAGCTGTATGAGCTGGTGAAGTGGGGGCCCACCGCGGCCAATAGCTGTCCGGCGCGCTTTGTGTTCGTGACCAGCGCCGAAGGCAAGGCCAAGCTCAAGCCGGCGCTGTCGGAGGGCAATGCCGCCAAGACGCTGGCCGCACCGGTGACGGTGATCGTGGCGCACGACGAAGACTTCCACGAGAAGCTGCCGTACCTGTTCCCGCATGCCGACGCCAAGAGCTGGTTCGACGGCCCGCGCGAGGGCCGCACCGAATCGGCGTTCCGCAATGGCTCGCTGCAGGGCGCTTACCTGATCCTGGCTGCGCGTGCGCTGGGACTGGATGCCGGCCCGATGTCCGGCTTCGACAACGCCAAGGTGGATGCGGCGTTCTTTGCCGGCACGCCGATCAAGTCCAACTTCCTGGTCAATCTCGGCTATGGCGATCCGGCCGGGCTGTTCCCGCGTTCGCCGCGCCTGAGCTTCGACGAAGCGGCGCGTTTCGAGTAGGCGGTGCATGCGTTCCGGCTGCGGCACAGCGCCGTGGACGGCGCGCATCGGCCCCGCACACTGCGTGTGCCTGCCACGTTCAAGCGACGCAGTTGGCCGTTCGCCGGCCGACCGCTTGATCTGGCTCGCCGGGTCGACGTACATGGTGTCTTGCGTTTCCTGCAGTCCTCGTCCGTCTGCATCTGTCCCACCCGCGTTGATCCGACGCGTCTCTCATCCCATGGAGTTCCAATGAAGACCACCCACAAGCTGTTGCTGCCGCTCGCCCTGACCCTGGCCATTGCCGCCTGCTCCAAGCCGGCCGAGAACACTGCCGCTCCGGCTGCCGAAACCCCGGCGGCGGCCACCACCCCGGCCGACGCCGCTGCTGCGCCGGCACCTGCACCGGCGGCTGCCGCCTCGACCGCCCCGGCCGTGGAAGTGGCATCGGGCACCTACACCCTGGACCCGTCGCATACCGACGTGCTGGCGCAGTGGAGCCACTTCGGCTTCTCCAACCCGAGCGCGCACTTCGGCAATGTCGACGGCACCCTGGTGTACGACGCGGCCGACGTGACCAAGTCCACCGTGCAGGTCACCCTGCCGCTGTCCGGCTTGAACAGCTTCACCGCCAAGTTCGACGAACACCTGAAGAGCGGTGACTTCTTCGACGCGGCCAAGTTCCCGACCGCCACCTTCAAGAGCACCAAGGTGGAAGCTGCCGGCACCAACAAGTTGACCGTCACGGGCGACCTGACCATCAAGGGTCAGACCAAGCCGGTCGTGCTGGACGTCACCCTCAACGGTGCCGGCGAGCACCCGATGAAGAAGGTGCCGGCCGCCGGTTTCGACGCCACCACCACCATCAAGCGCAGCGATTTCGGCCTGGGCCAGTACGCCCCGAACGTCAGCGACGAAGTGAAGATCCGTATCACCACCGAAGCCCTGCAGGCCAAGGCCGGCGATGCTGCGGCAAAGGATGCCGCAGCCAAGTAAGCGGTCTGGCTGCTGTCCAGGCAAGGGCCCGCTTCGGCGGGCCTTTGTCGTTGAGGGGGATGACCACATGCGACTCCGTCGGGTGTGGCGAGGTCATGCTGGGGTCGCCAGCGTGTCGGGCGCGTGTCTTGGCAAACGCCGCCGCTCACCGCATAGCCGGCAGCGTGGACCACGCTGACCGTGGCATGGGCAAACAGGTGGCCTGATGCCGCGTCGCCGTCTCGCAGATCGCGCCATCGCCATCGCCGCGAATCAACGGCCGGGCGCACCGCGCGGCAACGCATTTGGCGGCTGTCATCCACACGTCATCCGGGCCACGCAGGCTGGGCGCATTTTTCTGGACCGGTGATGCTTGTCGTGCGCTTGGGTAGATTGTTGCTGCTGTTCCTGCAGGGGCAGCCATTGCGCCACCGCGATGTCCGGACGCGCGGCACGCACCGCCGGCGCGCGTTCCACCCATGCACCGCGGTATGTCGGTCAGCCTGGACGCGGGGTAGTGCTCGCGTTGTCGGCGGGGTTCTGAGGCACGCCATGCGCAATCGCTCTCTTGCCAGGACGATGCGGCACGCACTGCTCGGTCTGGCGCTCTGTCTGCCGATGGCAAAACCGGTCTCCGCAAAACAGACCGCCGCAGCAACCGCGCACCTGCGCCTGACCATCGTGCTGGTGCGGCATGGCATCCGTGCGCCGACCCAGCCCGGTAGCGCGCTGGATCGCGACAGCGCGCTGCCATGGCCGCACTGGCCGGTGGGAGCGGGCCAGCTGACGCCGCATGGACGGGCGGGCATGCAGGCGCTGGGCGCACGTTATCGCGCGTTATTCGCGCCGTCGCTCGGACTAGCGGCCAGCGGCTGCGCGGGCACCGAACAGATCGTCACCATCGCCGACAGCACCGCCCGCAACCACGCCAGCGCGCAGGCGCTGCTGCAGGGCATGGCGCCGGGCTGCGCAGTGCACTATCAGGCCCTGCCGGAGGGCGAGCGCAACGCCTTGTTCGAGGGCGGCAAGGCGCCCGCACCGCCGGTGCGGCTGGAGGCTGAGACGCGCGCGCAGCTGGCGCACTTGCAGGCGGTGTTGAGTGGCTGCCAGCACGGGCGCTGCGCCGCGCCGCCGCCTGCCCGGCTGCTCTACGAGCCGGCTACGCGCGACGGCTCGCCGGCCGCGGCCAGCACCCTGAAGCTGGCCGGTGGACTGGCCGAGAACCTGATGCTGGAAGACGTCGAAGGCTTCGATGCGGCGCAGCTGGGCTGGGGCCAGGTGGATCGCGCCGCGGTGGCGCAATTGATTGCCCTGCACAACACCTCGTTCGCACAGAGCAAGCGTCCGTTACCGGTTGCCACGGCGGCGGCATCCAACCTGCTCGCGCATCTGCTGGCCACCGTGCAGGCCGCGGTCGGGCAAACGCCGTCGGTGGCGGCACTGGCGCCGTCCTCCACGCGGTTGCTGGTGCTGGTTGGCCACGACACCAATCTGGCCACGCTTGGTGGGCTGCTCGGCGTGCAGTGGCATCGCAGCGATCGCCCCGACGACTATCCGCCCGGCGGCGCGCTGGTGCTGGACCTGCTCGAACGCGACGGCGCGCCCTTGCTACGCGTGCGGACCCTGATGCCAGGCCTGTCGGCGTTGCGCAGCGGGCGCCTGGATGACGAGGCGCTGGCCTCGTCCACGCTGGTCTTGCCCGGCTGCCATGGTCAGGCCTTGTGTCCGTTGCCGGTTGCATTGGCCTGGCTGCGCACGCGCATCGATCCGGCCCGGGTGCAAGTGGCGCTGCCGGCCATGCAGTCCTGGCCGGTGCCGCCGTAGCGCATGTCATGCACGGCATGTGCGGGCGAAGCGGCGCAGTGATGCGTTGAGAGCCGACGCGCGCTGCGTGCACGCAGGGTACTCACTCCTCGCCGTGCTCGCCGCGCGCCTTCCAATAGCCTTTCGCCCGCACCCACTCCTTGTCCACACCCAGGTGGTCTTCGAGGAATTTGCGCATGGCGCGCGCGCGCATCGATTCGGCGCCGATCCAGTAGAACGTATCGCCATCCTCTGGCTCATAGTCGCGCAGGCTGTCTTCCAGCAGGGTGCTGCTGGCGGCATCGAAGCCATTGCGCTCCAGCCAGTTCACCCGCACCTCGGCTGCGCTGAGCAGTTCCTGCCGCTCGGCGGCATCGGCGATCTCGATGAACACCTGCGCGTGCACGTCGGCGGGCATCGCTTCGAGCCAGCGGCCGATCGCCGGCAGCGCGGTTTCGTCGCCGATCAGCACGTAGTGGTCGTAGTCATCGGCAACCAGGAACGAGCCGCGAGGGCCGCCGAGCTTCAGTGGGTCGCCCGGCTGTGCGTGCGCGGCCCAACTGGACGCCACGCCGTCACCGTGCAACACGAAGTCGATGCTCAACTCGCCGCTCTGCGGATCGAAATAGCGTGGCGTGTAGTCGCGTGCTGGCGAAGGCAGCGCGCCTTCTTCGTAGCGCGGGCCGTCCGGGGTCATGGTCGGCAGGACGAAGGCGCCGTCGGCATTGGGAAAGAACAGTTTGATGTGATCGTCCGGCGCATCACTTTGAAAGCCGGCCAGGCCGCTGCCGCCGAACACGATACGGCGCATGTGCGGGGTGATCGCTTCGCAACGCCGCACCTGCACGGAGCGCAGGCGTGGGTCGCGACGGAGTTGGGTATTGGTGTGTGCAGCCATGGGGTGCGATTCCTGGAGTGCCGCATGGATGCGCGGCGGTGCGGGAGAAGATGGAGCGTTATGAAATCAATGCGTGATCGGTCACTGGCGTGGCAAGTGGCGACCTGCCCTGGTGGTGCGATGTCATCCAGCGCAGTGGGCTTGCCGTCTCTCTGCGGAAGAAGTGCCCGCCAGGGGCAGGTGACGGGCGTGCGAATCCGCGTGCAGGTGCATCGCCTTACCTGTACTCGGGGTGGTGCTGTCGTTCTATCGACCTGCGCGGCTCGCAGATCGCTGTCGGGCCGGTCCCAGGCGTCATCGCGATACACCGGCTCAGTTGTCGTCGCGCTCCATGCCGTCGGCGGCGGCGTTGAGTAATGCAGCAATCCGCGCGGTCTCTGTCTCGCTCCATTGCCCATGGCGCGCGAACAAGCCGTGTTTGATGCGATGAATCGCATCGCGAATCGGGGCCGGCGTTTGCGACTTGATCAGCTCACGCGCGCGCCGATGGGTGCGGGCCAGTGCGGCATCGAGCGCATCGCGTTGCCGTGCAACGTAGTCGCTGCCAGCGGCAGTGACCTGATACCGCTTGCGGCCGGCATCCAGATCGGTGTGCACCCAGCCGGCGGCTTCCAGCTGCGCCAGTGCCGGATAAATCGCACCGGCGCTAGGCGTGTACAACCCTTTGAAGAGCGCGGCGATCTGCCGCATCAGCTCATAGCCATGGCGCGGACGCTCGGCGATGAGCGCCAGCAGCAGCAGGCGCAGATCGCCGTGTTCCAGCGGGCGGGCGCGCGCGCCGGCACCGCGGGCGCGGGCAGGCGCTGCATCGAGATCGACCGTTGGGCTGACGGAAGGGCGCTGTTTCATTCGATATATCGAAGCATGGAGAAACGATATATCGAAATTTGCCGATACACAAGCGCTCGGGCCTCAGGCGGCTGACCGCCTGTCCGGCGCCGAAACCGGATGCTGCAACGCGGCTAGACACGCGTGCCGCACATAATTACGATGTAATTACTTTGACATTACGGGCTCGTCCCGGCGAGGCACAGGCATGAGTCGACAGTGGGACACCCGGGCCGACAGCCGGCGTCGGCGCTTGCAGCGGGCCGCCGCGCTGGCGCCGCAGGGGCGTGTTGTGGCTGCCGACGATGTCGTGGCGTTGCTGGAAGCGGTGATCGAGCCGGGCGACCGCGTGTGCCTGGAAGGCAACAACCAGAAGCAGGCCGATTTCCTGGCGCGTTGCCTCACCGAGGTGGATCCGGCGCGCGTGCATGACCTGCACATGGTGCAATCGGTGCTGTCGCTTGCCGCGCATCTGGATGTATTCGAGCGCGGCATCGCCAAGCGCCTGGACTTTTCGTTCTCCGGCCCGCAGGCCGCGCGCCTGGCCGGGCTGGTGAGTGAAGGTCGCATCGAAATCGGTGCCATCCACACCTACCTGGAATTGTTCGGCCGCTACTTCATCGACCTGACCCCGCGCATCGCACTGGTCACCGCGCAGGCCGCCGATCGCCACGGCAATCTCTACACCGGCCCCAATACCGAAGACACGCCGGTGATCGTGGAAGCCACCGCGTTCAAGGGCGGCATCGTGATCGCGCAGGTCAACGAAATCCTCGACACCTTGCCGCGCGTGGATATTCCCGCCGATTGGGTGGATTTCGTGACCCAGGCGCCCAAGCCCAATTACATCGAACCGTTGTTCACCCGCGACCCGGCGCAGATCTCCGAGATCCAGGTGTTGATGGCGATGATGGCCATCAAGGGCATCTATGCCGAATATGGCGTGGACCGGCTCAATCACGGCATCGGCTTCGATACCGCCGCGATCGAGCTGTTGCTGCCCACCTACGCGCAATCGCTGGGGCTGAAGGGCAAGATCTGCAGGCATTGGGCGCTCAATCCGCATCCGGCGCTGATCCCGGCCATCGAATCGGGCTTCGTGCAGTCGGTGCATTCGTTCGGTTCCGAACTGGGCATGGAGACGTACATCGCCGCACGCCCGGGCATCTTCTTTACCGGCGCCGACGGCAGCATGCGCTCCAACCGCGCACTGTCGCAGACCGCCGGTTTGTATGCCTGCGACATGTTCATCGGCTCCACCCTGCAGATCGATCTGCAGGGCAACAGCTCCACCGCCACACGCGACCGCATCGCCGGTTTCGGCGGCGCGCCCAACATGGGCTCGGATGCGCGCGGCCGCCGGCATGCCAGCGACGCCTGGCTCAAGGCCGGGCGCGAAGCCGCAAGACCCGGCGAAATGCCACGCGGGCGCAAGCTGGTGGTGCAGATGGTGGAGACCTTCCGCGAACACATGGCGCCGGCATTCGTCGACACACTCGACGCCTGGGAACTGGCCGAACGCGCCAACATGCCGCTGCCGCCGGTGATGATCTACGGCGACGATGTCAGCCACGTGCTCACCGAAGAAGGCATCGCCAACCTGCTGTTGTGCCGCACGCCGGAAGAGCGCGAACAGGCGATCCGCGGTGTGTCGGGCTATACCGCGGTGGGCCTGGGGCGCGACAGGCGCATGGTCGAAAACCTGCGCGACCGCGGCGTTATCAAGCGGCCGGACGATCTGGGCATCCGCCCGCGCGATGCCACGCGCGATTTGCTTGCAGCGCGCACGGTGAAGGACCTGGTGCGTTGGTCCGGCGGCTTGTACGACCCGCCGAAACGTTTTCGCAATTGGTAAGGGCATAGCATGGAAACCCTGCGATATCGCTTTGATGGCCAGCGTGGCGCACGCGCCGGGCTGGAACACGCGCTGGTCGGCGTCGTGGCGTCCGGCAATCTGGAAGTGCTGGTCGAGCGCGTGCCGCTCGAGGGCGCGATGGAAATCGATATCCTCACCGCCGCACGCGGCTTTGGCGCGATCTGGCAGGCAGTGCTGGACGACTTCGCCGCACGTCACCCACTGCGCGATGTGCGCATCAGCATCAACGATGTCGGCGCCACGCCGGCGGTGGTGAGTTTGCGCCTGGAACAAGCGCTGGATGTGCTGCAGGGAGCCGACGCATGAGCCGCCAGCCAGCACACCCCAACCATCCCGTAGGAGCGCACCCGGGCGCGAGGGGCGTTGCCGGTAATACCCAGGTCGCGCCCAGGTGCGCTCCTACGCATGCCGTCGGGAGCCACCCATGAGCACCACCGTTCCCATGGCCCAGCGCAGCTACTACGAAGCCGATGCCCGCGAACGTATCGATGGTCTGCTGGATGCCGGCAGCCTTCGCGAATTTGTTGGCCCGCGGCGCCGCCTGATCAGCCCGCATCTGGCACAACTGGAGACACCCGGCGCGTTCGATGACGGCATCGTGGTGGGCGAAGGCAGCTTGCGTGGCCGCAATGTCTTGATCGCTGCGCAGCAAGGCGCCTTCATGGGCGGCGGCGTGGGCGAAGTGCATGGCGCCAAACTCACCGGCCTGCTGGAACGCGCCGCAACCACGCAGCCGGCCGCGGTGCTGTTGCTGCTGGACACCGGCGGCGTGCGTCTGCATGAGGCCAATGCCGGGCTGATCGCCATCTCCGAAATCATGCGTGCCACCTTGAGCGCGCGTGCCGCCGGTGTGCCGGTGCTGGCCTTGATCGGCAGCGGCAACGGTGCGTTCGGTGGCATGGGCATCGTGGCGCGCTGCTGCAGCGCGGTGATCATGTCCGAAGAAGGCCGCTTGTCGTTGTCCGGCCCGGACGTGATCGAAACCGTGCGTGGAGTGGAAGAGTTCGACGCGCGCGACCGTGCCCTGGTGTGGCGCGTGACCGGCGGCAAACACCGCTACCTGCTAGGCGAAGCGCAAACGCTGGTGGCCGATCGTATCGATGCCTTCGCCGATGCAGCGCTGGCCACGCTCGATGCACTCACCGAAGCGACGGGTGAAGCCGAATTGCAGGCGCTGGAGCATGCGCAGCAGCAGTTGGCAGCGCGCATCGATGCGTACGGCGATTGCCGCGACGGACTGGAGATCTGGAAGCGCCAGGGCATTGTCGATGCGCAGCGCCTGCCGTTGCTCGATACCGAGGCCTTTCTTGCCGCAACCGCAGACCGGAGCCTTCCATGGAACTGAGCCGCTTGCTCGATCAGCTGTTTCCGCTCGGTCACGCCATCGCGCGCAACGACGATGTGCTGACCGGCAGCGCAACCACCGCCGCCGGCGACGTCACCGTGATCGGTACCGCCAACAAGCTCGAAGTCGGCGTCGATCACGCCTTGGCCCTGGCTGCCACTGTCCTGGCAAGTACCCGCGCACACCCGCAGCGCCCGATCGTGATGCTGGCCGACACTGCCGGGCAGCGGCTGGCACGGCGCGATGAATTACTCGGCATCAACGGCTACTTCGCACATCTGGCACGTGCGCTGGAGTTGGCACGCAGGCGCGGCGCGCGGCTGATCACGCTGGTCTACGGCGAATCGGTCAGCGGTGGATTCCTGTCGTTCGGCTTGATGGCCGACCATATCCATGCGTTGCCCGATGCGCAGATCCGGGTTATGGATCTGCGCGCGATGGCGCGCGTGACCAAGCAATCGGTCGACACCTTGCAGGCGTTGAGCAAGAGCTCGCCGGTGTTCGCCCCAGGCGTGGAAAATTACGTGCGCATGGGCGCGGTGGAATCGCTGTGGGAGGGCGATCTGGCGCAGGCGCTGCTCGACGCACTGGCCGTCCCGGCCGACGGCGACCAGCGCCGTGCGCGCGGCGCGCAACGCGGCGGGCGCACGCTGGCGCGCGATGTCGCCAGCGCCGTGGCTGCGGGCGAGGCCTGAGCATGGCCGGCCGCCACGCCCTGGTGTGGTTGCGCGAAGATGCGCAGTGGCAGGCCGTCACGCCTGGCGCGCAGCCACGGCTGCAGCGGTGGTTCGCGGCCGGCCTGCCAGCGGTGGTGGCGCGTGGCGATGGCAGTCAGGCACCGGGCACCCTGCGGCTGGGTGTGCCGTTGCCGCCCAGCGAGGGCAAGCAGCGCCTGGCGTTACAAGCGCACGTTGCCGATGTCGCGCGCTGTTCCGTGCCACTGGCACTGGATGCAGTGCTGACACACGCGCCCGGTGCGCTGCAGCCGGCATTGCAGGGCTTGCTCACGCACGCCCGCGCGCACGCATTGCAGCCGCGCGTCTTCGGCAGCTTCGCGTTGCAGACCTTGACCGGCCTGACGTACGTGCACGCGCAATCGGATCTGGATCTGTTGTGGTCCATCGAAACTCCACAGCAGGCGCATGTGGTGATCGCGCTGTTGCAACGCTGGGAGCAGCGTCATGGTCTGCGTGCCGATGGCGAACTGCTGCTGCCCGGCGACAACGCGGTGAACTGGCGCGAGTACGCCGGCAACGCGCAACAGGTGTTGGTGAAATCCAACCAGGACTGCCGGCTGTTGCCGCGTGCTGCGCTGTTTCCGGTCCGGAGTGCGGCATGAGCGCGCAGCTGCAGCAACACTGGGTTGCCAGTGCGCTTGCGCCGCCGCGCCATGCTGCCTACCAGCTCGGCCGGCTGGCGGTTGGCGCCCTGCATGCAGAGCTGGCCTGTGCGCCCAAGCCGGGCTTGGTAACGCCGTTCGACAGCGGCAGCCACACCGACATGGATGCAGCCACGTTCGTGCGTAGCCTGTTCGCCTTGCGTGGCTATTTTGTCGCCATTGCCCAGGCCGGCATCGACCACGCGCCATTCGAACGGCTCCGCGAGCTGGGCATCGCGGTCGAGTCCGCGATGTTGCGCGCGACCTGTGGCGTCAATACCCATCGCGGCGCAATTTTCAGCCTGGGCCTGCTCACTGCGCAGGCTGCACGCCTGCGCAGTGAGCAGGGGCGGCGCCCCACGGCAGAACAGGTCTGCGATGGCGTACGCGCCTGGCGCGATGCATTGCGGGCTGCACCGTTGAACCCGCACAGCCATGGCCAGCGCGTGCGTGCGCAATACCGCATCAGTGGCGTGCGCGAACAAGCTGCGACAGGGTATCCACTGCTGCGTGAGATCGCACTGCCTGCGCTGCGGACCGCGCTTGCGGGTGGCGTCACGCGTGAAGCGGCGCTGGTGCAGACCCTGATGCAGCTCATCGCCCAGGTGGACGATCTCAATCTATTGCATCGTGGCGGGCCGGAAGGCCTGACATTCGCCAAGGCGCAGGCGGCAGCCTTCCTTGCCGACGGCGGCATTGCCCAATCGCAGTGGCGCGCGCGGTTGCATGCGATCGGGCAGCGCTTCGTCGCCCGTCGCCTGAGCCCCGGCGGCAGCGCGGATCTGCTGGCCTGTGCATGGTTCCTGCATCGGCAGGAGCTGGCATGAGCCGCGCTTGCGCCCTGGCTGCAGAACAAGTGTTGCCTGCTCAGATGCATGGCCGCGACATGTTGATCGCAGCCACGACGGCTGTTGACCTGTCTGCCGTCGCAACAAACCGCGCACGTTGTCCCTCGGTCAATCTCCGCGTCCAGGTTTGCCGGCACATCGCGCGCAATACTGAATACGGCAGCGTGCGCGCACGACAATCCTGCAAACTCGGTCAGGCCACTGCATGAGCCTGGCCGTGCTCTGCCCGGGCCAAGGCGGGCAACTCGCCGAGATGTTCGCGCGTGTTGCAGACGCACCTGCGGCGGCCGCCGTCTTCGCCAGCGCACAGCGCGTGCTTGGCGTCGCACCACAAACACTGGCCGCAGATCCGGGCCGCTACGCCAACGCCATCGCACAACCACTGGTCTGCGCCGGCACGCTGGCGCATTGGCAGGCACTGTGTGCGCAACTTCCCACGCCGCTGCTGGTGCTCGGTTATAGCGTTGGCGAGCTTGCCGCACATGCGGTGGCCGGCAGCATGTCCACCGACACCTGCCTGCAGCTGGCAGCGACGCGCGCCCGGCTGATGGATGCGGCCAGCCCGCAGCAGGCGGGGCTGATGGCGGTGATCGGTGTGCCCTTGCGCGCCCTGGAAACGCTGTGCCAGGCGCACGGCGCAGCGCTCGCGATCATCAACGGCGACGATCACGCCGTGCTCGGCGGCCCGCACGTTGCGTTGCGGGCGCTTGGCGAGGCGGCCAGCGCACAAGGTGCGCGCGTCACCTTGCTGCCGGTGAGCGTGCCGGCGCACACGCCGTGGTTGAGCGCGGCCGCCGAAGGCTTTGCCATCGAGCTGGAAAGCGCAGACCTTCTCGCCCCCAAGCTGCGCGTCTTGGCAGGCATCGATGCACGTGCGGTCGGCACGCACGCCCTGGTGGTCGACACGTTGTCCAGGCAGATCGCGCAGACCGTGCGCTGGTACGACGTGCTGGTGCAAGCCGCCGAACGCGGCGCACGCGTGTTTCTCGAACTCGGTCCTGGCAGCGCATTGGCGCGGATGGCGCGCGAGTTACTGCCGGCGTGCGAAGCGCGCTCGGTGGACGAATTCCACAGCACCCACGGTGTTGTCGAATGGGTCGCGGCTGCGTGCGAGCGCGCGGCATGACGATCAGGCAGGTGCTGCACACGGTGTGACCCCAGGGTGGCGGGCGGCCATCCGTGCTGTACGCGTATCAGGTGTCTGGGAGGGCGCATGACCCCGCAAATTGCAACGATTCTTGGCTTGGTGATCATGTTCATCGTCGCCACTGCATTGCCCATCAACATGGGGGCGGTGGCGTTCGCGCTGGCCTTCATCATTGGCGGCGTGTGGGTGGGGCTGGAGGGCAAGGAAGTGCTGGCCGGCTTTCCTGGCGACCTGTTCCTGACCCTGGTCGGCATTACCTATCTGTTCGCCATCGCGCAGAAGAACGGCACCATCGATTTGCTGGTGCATTGGGCGGTGCGTGCGGTGCGGGGGCGCATCGTCGCCATCCCGTGGGTGATGTTCGTCATTACCGGGCTGCTGACCGCCTTCGGTGCGCTGGGGCCGGCAGCGGTGGTCATCATCGGGCCGGTGGCGCTGCGCTTTGCCAAGCAGTACCGCATCAATCCGTTGATGATGGGGTTGCTGGTGATCCACGGTGCGCAGGGCGGCGGTTTTTCGCCGATCAGCGTGTATGGCGGCATCACCAACAAGGTGGTCGAAAAAGCCGGGCTGGACGTCAGCGAGATGGCGGTGTTCCTCACTAGCCTGGGCTTTAACCTGATGATGGCGATCATCTGCTTCTGCGCCTTCGGTGGACTGAAGTTGATGCGTCGGCAGGAGCTGTCGCTGGCCGATGCGCAGTACGTTGCGGTTGCCGGCGACCAGGCGTCGCACCGCGGCTTTGCGATCGAAGGGCACGGTGCACTGGTGGCGCCGGGCGGCGGCACCCTGTCCACCGACCCGCTGGCATTGGAGGCGGTATCGATCACCCGCGACCGCGTGATCACCTTGATCGGCCTGCTGGGCCTGGGCGTTGCTGCGTTGATCTACAACCTCAACGTCGGCCTGGTCTCGATCACGGTCGCGGTGGCACTGGCGCTGATTTCGCCCAACGCACAGAAGGGCGCGGTAGATGGCATCAGCTGGTCTACCGTGCTGCTGATCAGTGGCGTGGTGACCTATATCGCCGTGCTGGAAAAGTCCGGTGCGGTGGACTACATCGGTACCGGTGTCTCGCACATCGGCATGCCGCTGCTGGGCGCGCTGCTGGTCTGCTACGTCGGCGGTATCGTCTCGGCATTCGCCTCTTCGGCAGCGGTGCTGGGGGCCACCATTCCGTTGGCGGTGCCATTCCTGATGCAGGGCCAGTTGGGTGCGGCCGGGGTGATCTGCGCGCTGGCAGTGTCCTCCACCATTGTCGATGTCAGCCCGTTTTCCACCAACGGCGCGCTGGTGGTGGCCTCGGCGGCCAAGGAAGAACGCGACGGCCTGTTCCGCCGCTTCCTGATCTACAGCGGCCTGGTGGTGTTGCTGGGGCCGCTGGCAGCGTGGCTGGTCTTCGTGGTGCCGGGCTGGCTGTGATGCGGGCCACACGCCACAGCGCAGCGGGGCGCCCACGTAGAATGGGCGCCCCGCCCCGATGCCGACAGCCTGCCTACCATGACCCTCGCTCCTGATTCGCGCGCCTCCAAAAAGCGCGTGCCGCTGTACGAGGAAGTGGCCGAGCGCCTGCGTCAGAAGATCTACGATTACGCGCTGCCGCCGGGCGAGTGGATCGACGAGCCGGCCCTGGCCGAGGAACTCGGCATCAGCCGCACGCCGCTGCGCGAAAGTCTCAAGCTGCTCGCTGCCGAAGGCCTGGTGCAGCTGGATGCCGGCCGCGGCAGCCGGGTCACCCGGCTGACGCTGGAAGACCTCAACCAGTTGTTCCCGGTGATGGCGATGCTGGAAGGCCGCTGCGCGCACGATGCGGTCAAGCGCATCGACGCGGCCGGCGTGCAGCGCCTGGAAGAGCTGCATGCGGCAATGGAAGCCGCGTCGGCAGCCGGCGATGTGGCCGAGTATTACCGCAACAATTACCTGATCCACGAAACCGTGCAGCAATACGCCGGCAATCCCTGGTTGATCCGGGTGACGCACGATCTGCACCGCATCTTGAAGATGCACCGCGGCCGTCAGTTGCTCACGCCCGGGCGCATGGCGCAATCGCTGGCGGAACATCGCCAGCTGATGGACTGCGTGCGACGCGGCGATGCCGAAGGCGCCGAGCGCACCATGCACGGGCACCTGTTGAGCCAGGGCCAGGCCCTGGCAGCGTATGTCGCGGCCGGCGGCATGTTGAACGTACCGGCGCCGTTGCCGCGGGTCGGTGGGGTGTAGACGTTGGCGCTGTCCGGGCGCATCACCACGCGCCCCGGGATCGCAGCTTCCTTCTCCAATCCGGAGAAGGTGCCCGAAGGGCGGATGACGGGACGTCGACACCCATCACCGGCAATGCCCAGCGATTGCCAATCCCCCATCCCCGCCGCCTATTGTCCGCTCAACGCAAGCAGGTCTTCCACGCGTTCGATCAATTGCGTTCCGGCCAACCCGGCGAACACGTCCGGATGCGCATAGCCCCACGCCACCGCGGCAAACGGCAGGCCCACGACCTGTGCGGCTTCCCAGTCGGCGACCTGGTCGCCCACGTATACCGCTTGCGACGCAGTGTGCCCGGTGGCACGCAGCACACGACGCAAGGCGCGTTGTTTGCCCAGCAGATGCGCGCCGCCTTCGATGACGGCAAATGTGGCGCTCAACTCTGCGCCCAGCGCGCGTTGCACGTTCTCCACGGAGTTGGACGACACCACGGCCAGCCGGGTGCCCCGGGCATGCAGCGTGCTCACAGTGTGGGCAATGCCGGGAAACAACGCCACCGGTGGCGCGGCGCGCATGAGCCGGATGAAGTCGGCCGCCACCCATGGGACGCGCCACGTGCTCAGGCCCGATGCCTTGAGCAATTCGCGCGTGCTTAATCGACGGGCATCGTCGACTTCATGCGCTTGCGCCGCGCGAAAGCCATGCCGTTCGGCCAGCAGCCGCTGCGTGCTGAGAAAGAAACCAAACGAATCGGCAAGCGTGCCGTCGAAATCGAAAATGATCAGTGCGGGCATGACAACGCGCAGGGCAGGGCGTCATAGCCTAAAGCGTGTGATGCACGTTGAGATGAGATGCGTTGGCCGCCAGCGGTGCGGAGCGGGTGCTGCGTGGCGCCCGCTCCGTGCCGCTGGCGGCCAACCCGCCGGGAAGCGTCCTGTGGCGCGCCGATACCCCGCAGCGCGCCTTGCCCAGGCCGCCAGCCTGGGCCGCAGCGCACGCCTTGTCTCGATGCGCCACAGGACGCTTCGCACTCACCTCAACGGACATCACACGCTCTAACCAGGATGGCGCCCGGCACCCACGCACACAGGTCCCCACATGTGCGCGCAGGCGACGTCGGCGGCGACATCGATGTGGCGCGCAGTCGTCGGCACTGAAGGAAAGCCCGCAGCGCCCGCACTGCCTGCATGGCCGATGCCACGTACGCGCCATGCCGCGCTCACCCGGCCGTGAGCGCCGTCGGTAGGACAGCTGCGCTCAGGCTTCGGCGAAGTGCGGCACGGTAATCCCCCCGCCCATTAGCAGACGCCAGAAGTGGAATTTTCTCGTCCCCTTTCTCGAGGAGGTTCCATGAAGAAGTCCCGCTTTACCGACAGCCAGATCATCGCCGTGCTCAAGCAGGCCCAGGCCGGTGCGCCCGTGCCGGAGCTGTGCCGCGAGCACGGCATCAGCTCGGCGACGTTCTACAAGTGGCGCAGCAAGTTCGGCGGCATGGACGTGTCCATGGTCGCGCGCATGAAGGAGCTGGAGGAGGAGAACCGCCGGCTCAA
>NZ_JAGHWU010000018.1:0-59176 GCF_017746145.1 Xanthomonas sp. D-99
GGGTATGCTTACGCTTGCCCAAGCCCTCAGCGTCACCGAACGTCAGCTGCATGGATGAATCCTCTACATAAGGCGATAGTGTCGCGCATCTGCGGTGAGTTGATCAGACCTTCCTTAGCGGATCGAGCTTTCCGTCAGTCGATATCTCCTGGTGAGCCAAGGCCACGGTAACTCGGTAATACGGCTCGGACTCTTTTGCGCTACCCGTCAAAGCAGCCAATTCTCCTGGGATCAGCGCGCTGCGACTGATCTCGGTCACCACGCCATGCTGATGACCGAACTTCTGATATGGATAGGCTTGATAGCGCAACAGAACACGGTCGCCCGACGCTACGAAGCCGACTGCGCGACTGGGCACCAATAACACCGCTTCCAGCCTACCCTCCCCTTGGAGGAGGCTCAGCAACGGCTGCCCCGCCTGGATCGCCTGCCCCGGCTTGACCACCTGCGTAGCAATCAAGCCAGCGACCGGCGCGGTCACGACCAACGCGGCACTCGCCTGCGTCTGCACCTGTTCCTGCTCCACAGCTGCGCTGTCGCGCCGATAGTCGGCCTGCACGCTACCGCGCTGACCAGGTAGCATGCGTAATTGCTGTTCGATCTGCGCGGAGGCGCGCCGCATCTCAGTGGACTGCCGCTCAAGAGCCTGCATCTGGCTGTTATATTCCAGGGTACTGGACTCCTGTTGTTTGATTTGCAGCACGCTGACGTACTTGTCGTCCTGTAACTGGCGCCAGCGCTGTAGCACTTCATTGGCTAGGGCGATCTGGCTCCGGCGTATCGCCACCTCGCCGTCAATCTGGACCAGTTCCTGGCGAAGGTTGGTCAATTGCGCTCGCAGACCCTGCTCCTGTGCTTCCAGTTGTTGCAATTGCGCCTGTTCAGCGGATTTCAGACCTTCGCCGCGTTGGCGCAGTTGCCGTTGTAAGGCGGCACCGGTATCACCGCTGGCGAGCGTGGCTCGCGGTACCGTCACGACGCCCAGTATCTTTCCCGCAGCAACGCGCTGCCCTTCGGTGACGTCGAGCCGGGTGAGAACGCCCGTAGCGGGAGCCATCACAGTAGCGAGCCCCCTGGTCGGGACCAGTTGACCAGACACGCTGGATCGATGCGTATAGGTACCCTCGCACAGAAAGATCACTACGGATATCGCGGCGATTCCAGCCACGGTCACGAACAACCACGTCCGCAACGGCTGCACGAGCGAGATTCCACCGAGCCAGCTGGTGCGGCGCGCCTGCAAGACTTCTTTTCGGAATAGCGGCAGGTTCATTTGACCAAACTGTTGGTCGAACGCGTTTGCACGCATGAGTGCGCGCGCAAGGGCATTGCCGACCCGAATCATATCCAACCGCAGGAAGCACAGATCACGGGAAGAAGGCTTACAAAAAATCGATAAACGGCGACCAACCACACGCGACCGCGTCAACTATTGGAAGGCCGACCGTAACTTTCCAGCGGCTGGCCCGCCTCCTGGCTCGCTTCAAAGATACCCTTGCCGCCTTGCCTACCGACCTCGTTGCGATACCAAGAAATATGTAGCAACCCTTCAGACTGAGTGAGGCGCCCCCTACTTCGACAATGGCGGAGTCTTTGTCCATGCGCTCGATTAGGGGCCAGGATGCGACCAGACGCAATGCGCGAGGTGTGCCAGAACCGACACGCGCGAACGGCAATGGTGAGTCAATGTCACATCCGTTTCAGGAAACGCGTACGGACCATGCGTATCAGGGATACGCAGGGCCTGATCGGGATCGCAGACTATTCCAGATAAGCAGAAGCACTTTCCAACAGGGCAATCACTGTCGCCAGGAATGACACCGGTACATGCCGCGACAGCATCAGCATGCGTGACTCAAGGCGTCGGCGCGAATCCGGTATCGTAGGCGACACCGCTTGTCCAGAAATCACACCGCCCACCGCCAGCCACTCAAATCCGACCTGCAGCTCCTGGCTCAACGCACGCAGATTCTCGACGCTGGGGACAAACCCACCGTCGCGCTCCCAATGGGCGATGGTGGCCCGGTGCACACCGAGGCGGGAAGCCAAAACGCCCTGCGATAAACCGAGTGCGATGCGAGCAGACTTGATGCGGCCGGATACTGCGGTCGGATCCATGCGGTTGCTGAGGCGGGGGCTGTCCATGCGGCTGTACTTGGGGGGGATGTCTCTCGAATTCTGCGCTTATGGTCGAGCTTGTCAATCTTGTCTGCGCGCGGAGAACGCGCCGGGCATGCCATCGGGCCAAGGCCGAGAGAGGCGTGTTGCGTCCGTGATCGAAAGGCGCTTATCAAGGACCAACGTCCGCGCTGCACGACAATCGCAATACGAAGCGAACTTCGCTTTTGGCTACGCGCCTGTGTCGGTAAAGCATCTCGTCAGGTGATTTATCCGCCCCAGTTCGCTTGCATGCAGCAAGCGCTTTGTTCAGGATCGATAACGCGGTCCTAGCCGCTTGATCCGGTCGCGGGGTCTGCACCGCAATGCGATCGGGCTTGATCTGCTCGATCCAGCCGACACTTCAATAAGGAATTCTCCAAACGTGCTTGCTTCTTTCACCGTGCATCGTGGGCTGCTGACATCGATTGCGATTGTCTGCTTGCTCGGGGCGCTCCCCAAGGCGCGCGCGACAAGCGGGAGTGGGACATCTTTCGAGCCCAGACAACTACAACCAGCGGCGACTAATTCTTCAGCCATCACGGTTGCAGTACAAGCCGGACCACAGGCTCCTTACGCCGCCAAGCCGAACGCCGGCTACAGCGGAGCGCATGCATTGCATTACGCGAGCAACGGCGCAGGTGGGCGGCGCGCGTTGTTCACCACCGATCTGCTGATCGAAACGCAGACAACGCTATCGTGGATGGTCTTGCCGGAAAGTGTCGGCAACGACCATGTGGCATCCACGTATGTCTCGTTGGACCTGGTGCTGGACGACGGTACACGCGTTTCTGCCGGCGCAGCGCGCGATCAACACGGCGTGGCATTGGGTGCGCAGGCGCAAGGCGAGTCGAAGACGCTGTACCCGCAGCAGTGGGCGCGCAAGCAAGTGCGGTTGGGAGATGTGCCCGGGCTGCGTGGGCGGCGTGTGCGTGCGATCGAGCTGGACCTGGCGCCGCCTGCGGGCGCGCGCGCTGCCGGGTGGATCGACGATATCGCTATTGCCGAGGTGCCGCTGGCAACGCCAGGGCGGCCCTCGGATCGGGTGCTGACCACGCGCGGCACGCAATCCAATGGCACGTTTTCGCGCGGCAATAATTTCCCTGCGACGGCCGTGCCGCACGGTTTCAACTTCTGGACGCCGGTCACCGATGCGGGAACGCTGACCTGGCTATATCGCTGGAACGAACACAACGGTGCAGACAATCGTCCGCGTCTGCAGGCGCTGTCGCTCAGCCATCAACCGAGCCCGTGGATGGGCGACCGGCAGACGTTTCAGGTGATGCCCTCGCTCACTGCCGGCGTGCCGGATGCCGATCGCAGCAGGCGTGCACTGGGGTTTTCGCATGACGACGAGCAGGCCCGCCCCTATCGCTACGCCGTGCAACTGGACAACGGCATCCATGCCGAGATCGCGCCGACCGACCACGCCGCGCTGTTTCGTTTTCGCTTCCCGGCGCGGGGCGATGCCAATCTGCTGTTCGACAACGTGGATGCGCGCGGCGGGCTGAAGCTGGATGCGGCGACCCAGACACTGTCCGGTTACACCGACGTGCGCAGCGGTCTGTCGACGGGCGCAACCCGCATGTTCGTCTATGCCAGCTTCGATAGGCCCTGGCACAGCAGCGGCCTGCTGGACACTGGCCGCCCGACCGGCTGGATCAAGTTCGATGCCGGCAGCGCGCGCCAGGTGCAGATGCGCATTGCCACTTCGCTGATGTCGGTGGAGCAGGCCAAGCACAATGCGGAACTGGAGATTGCCGCAGACGCAAGCTTCGAGCAGGTCGCCGCCCGCGCGCAGGATGCCTGGGATGCATTGCTGGGGCGCTTCGAAGTACCCGATGCCACTGCCGACCAGACAACCACGCTGTATTCCAGCCTGTACCGGCTGTACCTGTATCCGAACTCGGCGCATGAAAACGTGGGCACTGCGACTGCGCCGGATTGGCGCTACGCCAGCCAGAACAGCTGGTCGGACGACAATATCGACGGCAGCGCGGTGCGCAGCTTCGCACCGATCCGCGACGGCCGGGTATACGTCAACAACGGGCTATGGGATACGTTTCGCACGGCGTGGCCTGCGTATGCGCTCTTTGCGCCCGATGATGCCGGCGCCCTGGTGCACGGGTTTGTCGAGCAATCGCGGGCGGGCGGCTGGATCGCGCGCTGGTCGTCGCCCGGTTATGCAGACCTGATGGTAGGCACCAGTTCGGATGTGGCGTTTGCTGACGCATGGCGAAAAGGCGTGCAAGGCTTCGACCCGGCCGAGGCCTACGCCGCTGCACTGAAAAACGCCACGGTCGTTGCGCCGGACCGGCATGTCGGTCGCAAGGGCATGGCACGCTCGACCTTCCGCGGCTATACCGATACCGAGACGCATGAAGGCATGTCGTGGTCGATGGAGGGCGCCCTCAACGACTTCGGCATCGCCAACATGGCCGATGCATTGTCCCGCCAGGCCAGCACGGCGCCAGCGCGTGAGCGTTATGCGACCGAGGCGCTGTATTTTCGTCGCCGCGCAGCCGGGTATGCGGCACTGTTCGATCCGGCGGTCGGCTTCTTCCAGGGCCGCAGGCCCGATGGTGCCTGGCGCGTGGACGCGGCGCAGTACGACCCACGCGTGTGGGGCAACGATTACACCGAATCCAGCGGCTGGACGTTCGCATTTACCGCACCGCACGATGGCGAAGGCCTGGCTGCGCTATACGGTGGCCGCGCGGCATTGGCCGCCAAGTTGGACACGTTTTTTTCCACGCCCGAGACTGCCCAAGCGCAGTTTGCAGGCTCGTATGGCAACACCATTCACGAGATGACCGAAGCGCGCGATGTGCGCATGGGCATGTACGCGCACAGCAACCAGACCGCGCACCACATTCCATGGATGTATCTGTATGCCGGGCAACCGTGGAAAACACAGCGCATGACCCGCGAGATTCTGGCGCGCCTGTACCTGGGTAGCGAGATCGGCCAGGGTTACGCCGGCGACGAAGACAATGGCGAGATGTCGGCGTGGTATCTGTTCGCCGCGCTGGGGTTGTATCCATTGCGGATGGGAGCGCCGGAGTATGTGATCGGCTCGCCGCTGTTCAAGCAGGCGCGCGTGCGCTTGCCGGGCGGCGGTACGCTGACGGTCAATGCCCCGCAGAATTCGCCGGAGAATGTGTATGTGCAATCGCTCACGCTCAACGGCAAGCCGTGGCGCAAGACCTGGTTGCCGCATGCGGCGATCGCCAAGGGTGCGACGCTGGACTTCGAGATGGGGCCCAGGCCCTCGCGCTGGGGTAGCGGACCGGACGATGTGCCGCCATCGTTGACCGCGCCAGGCAAGCGCCCTGCCCCGTTCATCGATCTGCTGGGCACCGATGCGCACGTTGCGTTGGCCGACGGTGGCGAGGCACCCGCATTGCACGACGACGATGCGGGCACGGTGGTCGCGGTGTCGCGTGCGCCCAGCATCACCCTGAGTGGACTACAGCGCGGCACGCCGATGCTGTACACCTTGACCAGCGGCAATGCGGCAATCGGCGCCAGTGCGTGGACGCTGGAAGGGCGCAAGGCAGGCGGTGCATGGAAGATCGTCGATCAACGCAGCGACGAGCGGTTTGCCTGGCCGCTGCAGACACGTCCGTTCCGGATAACGGCACCTGGCGCGTATGCGGAATACCGGCTGCGGCTGAAAATGCCTGCGCGCGCCGAGCTGGCAGAAATCGAGTTGCTGGGGGATTGAGCGCAGACGCGATGAAGCTGGACGTCGTCGGCGCGCGTGGGTGGTGGTGGAACCATAAGCGGCGCGCGTTTTTGCCCGCGTTTGGATGGGGGTTTCGGCGTTCGAGATCGATTCGATGCCGAGGGCAGGCCTTACCCTCACCCCAACTTCCGCTGCGCGCCCCGGCCCGCGCTAGGCGCGGGCGCTCCAATGCACGCGCGCCAGTGGCGCGCAAGCCGCACCTTCTTGCCCCAGGGGAGAGGGGCCTTCAAGCGCCGTCGTGCGGCGCTCAGTGCTGCGATCGCGAATGACGGCTTGAAGGCGCGTCAGTCATCGGCTGCTTCCGGCAACCAGCGACCTCAGTCGCTACCCTTGTCGGCGGCCGTTTTTTCCGCATCGCGCTGTCTGCGGATCTGTGCGTCCACCGCGGCGATGGCGGTCATGTTCATCACCCGGCGCGAGGTGGCGCTGGTGGTGAGGATATGCACCGGCTTGGAGATGCCCATCAGGATCGGACCGATCGCCACGCCGTCGGTGAACACGCGCACCAGGTTATAGGCAATGTTGGCCGCTTCCAGGTTCGGCAACACGAACAGGTTGGCACGGCCCTTCAAGGTGCTGTTGGGCATGATCTGCTTGCGTAGCGCCTCGTCCCAGGCGGTGTCGCCCTGCATCTCGCCGTCGATGTTGAGCTCGGGCTTGCGCTTGAGCAGCGCTTCGCGCACCTGGCGCATCTTCAGCGCATCGCGTGAATCGTGGCTGCCGAAGTTGGAATGCGACAACAAGGCGATATTGGGCTCGATGCCGAACAGCTTGAGGCGATACGCCGCCTGCAACGTCGCTTCCACCACCTGCTCGACGGTGGGGTCTTCCTGCACGTGGGTATCCAGGAAGAAGAACACGCCAAGCTGGTTGATCACACCCGTCATCGCCGAGGTCGAGCTGACCCGCGGCTCCAGCGGGATCACGCTGCGCGCATAACCGAGCTTCTTGTGGAAGCGGCCGACCACGCCGGACAGCATGGCGTCGGCTTCGCCGCGCGCCACCATCACCGCCGCGATCAGGGTCGGGCGCGAGCGCATCAGCTCCTTGGCCGCGGTGACGGTCACGCCACGACGCTCGGTGAGTGCGTGGTAGTACTGCCAGTAATCGTTGAAGCGGGGGTCGTCGAGGATGTTGGTGATTTCGAAGTCCACGCCGGCGGTCAGGCGCAGGCCCATGCGTTCGATGCGTGCTTCGATCACGTCCGGGCGGCCGATCAGGATCGGGTAGGCCAGGCCTTCGTCGACCACGTTCTGCACCGCGCGCAGCACCACTTCTTCTTCGCCTTCGGCATATACCACGCGCTGCTTGTCGGCGCGCGCGCGGTCGTACACCGGCTTCATCATCAGGCTGGTGCGGTAGACGAACTGGCCGAGCTTGTCGCGGTAAGCCTCCATGTCGGTGATCGGGCGCGTGGACACGCCCGAATCCATGGCCGCCTGCGCAACCGCAGACGACAGCTCCACCAGCAGGCGCGGGTCGAGCGGACGCGGAATCAGATACTCGGGACCGAAGCTCGGGGTCTCGCCGCCATAGGCCGCGCCCAGGTCGGAGGCCTCGCGCCGCGCCATCGCCGCGATCGCCTTGACGCAGGCGATCTTCATCTCTTCGTTGATCCCGGTGGCGCCCACGTCCAGCGCGCCGCGGAACAGGTAAGGAAAGCACAGCACGTTGTTGATCTGGTTCGGATAATCCGACCGACCGGTGCCGATGATGCAATCCGGGCGCACGGCCTTGGCCGCTTCCGGGGTGATTTCCGGATTGGGGTTGGCCAGCGCGAAGATCACCGGCTGGCGCGCCATGCTGGCGACCATCTCCGGCTTGAGGATGCCGGCGGCCGACAGGCCCAGGAAGATATCGGCGCCTTCGACGATTTCGGCCAGGGTGCGCTTGTCGGTATCGCGGGCGTAGCGCTGCTTGTCCGGATCCAGATCGGTGCGGCCGGTATGGATCACGCCATCGCGGTCCAGCGCCAGGATGTTCTCCGGCTTCAGGCCCAGCGAGACCAGCATGTTGACGCAGGAAATGCCGGCCGCGCCCATGCCGGTGGTGGCCAGCTTGACCTCTTTGATCTTCTTGCCGGTGACCACCAGCGCGTTGAGCACGGCGGCGCCGACGATGATCGCGGTGCCGTGCTGGTCGTCGTGGAACACCGGGATGTTCATGCGCTCGCGCAGCTTGCGCTCGACGATGAAGCATTCCGGCGCCTTGATGTCTTCCAGGTTGATGCCGCCGAAGGTGGGCTCCAGGCTGGCGATGATGTCCACCAGCTTGTCCGGGTCGTTCTCGTTGATTTCGATATCGAACACGTCGATGCCGGCGAACTTCTGGAACAGCACGCCCTTGCCTTCCATCACCGGCTTGGAGGCCAGCGGGCCGATGTTGCCCAGGCCCAGCACCGCGGTGCCGTTGGAGATCACCGCCACCAGATTGCCGCGCGCGGTGAGCTCGCTGGCCTGGGTGGCATCTTCGACGATGGCCTCGCAGGCGAACGCCACGCCCGGCGAATACGCCAGCGACAGATCGCGCTGGGTCAGCATCGGCTTGGTCGCGGTGACCTTGATCTTGCCGGCCGGCTGCTGGCGGTGGTAGTCGAGGGCGGCCTGTTTGAAGTCGTCGGTGGACATCGGTGGTGTGGGTCTCGAAGGCGCAGGAGAACTGAATTCTACCCTCCTGCCTGAACAAGGGCCTGTCGCGCAGCTGTCAGCGCGGCAGGGAGATCGCAGGATGCGGCGTGGCGGGCGGCGCAGCCGGAGTGGAGGCCAAACAAGAACGGCCCTGCATCCCGTCGTTAACACCGACGGAAGACAGGGCCGTAGGAAGCATCAACGCAGGCTGGCAGGTGCCACGCCGGGTTGGCCGACCGGGGCCAGCAGCGGTGGTTCGCCGCCGTCCAGCACCAGCTTGAGCCGGTCGCGGTCCAGGGCGTTTTCCCAGCGCGAAACCACCACGGTGGCCACCGCGTTGCCGATGAAGTTGGTCAGCGAGCGGCATTCGCTCATGAAACGGTCCACGCCCAGAATCAGCGCCATGCCGGCCACCGGCACTTCAGGTACCACCGCCAGCGTGGCGGCCAGGGTGATGAAGCCGGCACCGGTGACGCCGGCCGCTCCCTTGGAACTGAGCATCGCCACGGCCAGCAGTGCGATCTGGTGGCCCAGGGTCAGTTCGGTATTGGTGGCCTGGGCGATGAACAGCGCCGCCAGCGTCATGTAGATATTGGTGCCGTCCAGATTGAACGAGTACCCGGTCGGCACCACCAGCCCCACCACCGACTTCTCGCAACCGGCCTTTTCCATCTTCTCCATCAGCGACGGCAGCGCCGACTCCGACGAGGACGTACCCAGCACCAGCAGCAGCTCGGCCTTCAGGTAGCGGATCAGCTTGAGGACCGAAAACCCGCATAGCCGGCTCACCAGCCCCAGAATCACCAGCACGAACAACAGGGATGTCAGATAAAACGAGCCCACCAGCCAGGCCAGGTTGACCAGCGACTCCACGCCGTACTTGCCGATGGTGAAGGCGATGGCGCCGAAGGCACCGATCGGGGCGGCACGCATCAGGATGTGCACCAGCTTGAACACCGGGGCGATCAGCGCTTCCAGCAGGTTCAGCACCGGCTTGCCGCGCTCTCCCACCAACGCCAGCGACACACCGAACAGCACCGCCACGAACAGCACCTGCAGGATGTTCGGCCCGGTCAGCTTGCCGTTGACGACCTGATCGCCGGTGAATGCGCCGATCAGCGAGTTGGGGATGATGTCCATCAGGAAGCCGACCAGGGTCAGGTCATGCGACTTCTCGACATAGCTCTTGACCGCACTCTGGTCCAGATCGGCCGGATTGATGTTCATGCCGGCGCCGGGCTGCACCACGTGGGCAACGATCAGACCGACCACCAGGGCCAACGTGGAAAAGAACAGGAAGTAGGCCATCGCCTTGCCGAACACCCGGCCCACCGTCTTGAGATGGGTCATGCCGGCGATGCCGGTGACGATGGTCAGGAAGATCACCGGAGCGATGATCATCTTCACCAGCTTGATGAAGGCGTCGCCCAGCGGCTTGAGGCTTTCGGCGAAGGCGGGCTCGAAATGGCCCAGCAGGGCACCGAGGACGATCGCCACCACCACCTGAAAATACAGTTGGCGATAGAAGGGGACGGACGCCGGCAGGGGGCCGGCAGGCTTGCTGATGTGCATGACACCACTCCGAGAGACGAGAGAGGGTGCCGAGCAGGCACCCGTTGCACGCATTCTGGCCGCACGTCACAGCCCCGGCCGATAGCCCATTGGTACTACCCCATGTCCAGCGGCTGAACGTGGGCTTACACTTCAGCCGCGCCGCCGCCGGCCGTTAATTCCGTTTAACGCAGACACGGTTTCTGTGCTGCCGTCGTCCGGATCCTGCGCGCTTGCTGAAGACATTCATTGCGACCGCCATGGCAGGACGCCCGGCCCCTTCTTATTGCCGAAGACCATACCTATGCGCCTCAATCTGCTTGTCCTGGCGTTGGCTGCTGCCATCGTCCCCGCCGCTGCCAATGCAGCCACCTCGATCGAAAACTGGCCGACCAAGTACACCTTCGGTGACGGCACCGAGCTGGGCCTGACCGGCAACTACGCCTACGACGACAACAACTTCTCCGGCGACGACCGCCTGGAAGACCGCAACGACTTCCGCCGCAAGGAATTCGGCGCCACCATCAAGAAGAAGGGCGTCTACGACGCCATGGTGTACTACGACTTCGAGTCCAAGCTGTGGCTGGACGTGTTCTACCGGTTCGAGACCAAGGCCCTGTTCGGCCAGGATTACGGCCGCGTGCGCCTGGGCTACATGAAGGTGCCGGGCTCGCGCGCGGGCAGCTTCATGGAACTGGGCCTGCCGATCCAGGCGGTGTTCCAGGGTCGTCGTACCGGCGCGGAATGGACGCTGGAACGTCAGCAGTACCTGCTGCAGGCCGGCGCTTACGGCGGCAAGGATCTGCAGGGCGACAACCCGGGCACCACCCAGGCCGTGCACGCGGCATGGACCCCGTCGAAGGCCGAAGGCGACGTGCTGCACCTGGGCATCGCCGGCTCGATCGAAAACCCGCGCGGTTACAGCGACGGCCGCGGCGTGTCGTTCAGCCCGCGTGTGCGCCTGCGTGCGCGCCCGGAAGCCGGCCTGACCGATGTGCGCCTGATCGACACCGGCACCATTCTCGATGTGGACCATGTGATCCGCACCGGCCTGGAAGCGGTCTGGATCCATGGCCCGTTCTCGCTGCAGAGCGAAGCCCTGCGTGCCGAAGTGGCACGCAACGCGAACCAGCCGCACTTCATCGCCCAGGGCCAGTACGTCTACGGCACCTGGACGCTGACCGGCGAATCGCGCAGCTATGCCGGCGGCGTGCCGGGCAACATCAAGCCGTCGCACGACTACGGCGCGGTCGAGCTGACCGCCCGCTACAGCCGCCTGAACCTGGAAGACAACAATGTGCATGGCGGCCGCCAGCACGACACCACCATCGGCGCCAACTGGTACCTCACCAGCCACTTCAAGTTCCAGGCCAACTACAGCTGGGTGGATTCCTCGCGCAATGGCGTGCATGAAACCCCGCACGTGATGGAACTGCGTGCGCAGGTGCAGTTCTAAGCCGCACCGAGCAGGGGCAGCGCGCCGGCGATTCGCTCCGGCGCACTGCCGCGCGTCATGGCCACGCGCCGGCTTGCCGACGCGCCGCCGGCATCGCACCGCAACAGGCATTGGACACGGCCGCATCCATCACGGGTGCGGCCGTTGTCGTCTTCGGCGCTTGCCAAGCGTGCGATGAGAGCGGCTGACACACGTCGCGCGCGGTCGCCGGGCAAATGCGGGCGGAGCGCCCGGAACCGTCGTCACGCGTGGCACACGCGATGGCACCGTCTGCCGGCCGCGCCCCCCATCTGGCGATGAGCGCGACCGCTTTTTTGTTAGACATTGCAGGCGGATGGCTGCGCGATCCGGCGACAGACCGCCATACTTGCGGCCATGTATGCATCGCAACGCCGTCGCCTGCTGCTCACCTTGTCCATCGTGCTGGGCGAGATGGTGGTGGCCATGGTCGCGGCCGGGCACTTCGTCGAACAGAGCGCGCTGCACGATGAAAGCGCCACCGTGCGCCGCCAGCTGCGGCTCTACGCGCAGGCGCTGCAGCAGCGCGTGGACCGCTATCGCACGTTGCCGCAGATTCTGGCGCTGGACCCAGAACTGCGCGCGGCCGTGTCCGGCCCGCTGTCGCCGGCCCAGGTGGATGCGCTCAATCGAAAGCTCGAACGCGCCAACAATGTCACCCAGTCGTCCACGCTGACGTTGATCAACCACGACGGCGTGGCCTTGGCCGCCAGCAACTGGCGGGCGCCACGTAGCAACGTGGGCGTGGATTATGCCTTCCGTCCGTATTACCAGCAGGCGCTGGCCACCGGCAGCGGCAGCTTCTACGGCATCGGCATGACCACCAGCGAGCCGGGCTATTTCCTGTCGCAGGCCATTGTCGACGGCGCCGGTCAGGTGCAGGGCGTAGTGGTGATCAAGATCGCCCTGGCTGCACTGGAGCGTGAGTGGCTGCAGACCCCGGATATCGTGCTGGCGTCGGACGCGCACGAGGTGGTGTTTCTGGCCAGCCAGCCGGAATGGCGCTACCGCGTGCTGGCCCCGCTCAGCGACCGCGATCGCCGCGAACTGCAGAGCACCCGCCAGTACGCCGACCAGGAATTGCTGCCGCTGCGGCGCCGGCTGATCGAGCAGACCGGGTACGGCGGCGTGCTGGCCGACGTGCGCGACCCGCCGCTCGGCGCGCAGGTGCTGTGGCAGACCCTGCAAGTGCCCGAAAGCGGCTGGCGCCTGCATCTTCTGCACGACACCCGCGCCAGTGCCGCTGCCGGCCGCGCCGCGGCGATTGCCGCGGCCGGCGCGTGGCTGGCCTTGGCCCTGCTGTGGTTGTTCGTGCAGCAACGGCGGCGGCTGTCGGCGTTGCGCCAGCGCAGCCGGCACGAGCTGGAAACCTTGCTGCAGCAACACGCCGAAGAACTGCGCACCGCACAGGACGGCGTGGTCACCGCTGCGCAGCAGGCCAATGCCGGCCTGAGCCGCAGCCTGGAACATCTGCCGCAAGGCGTGGTGGTGATCGACGAGGCGCTCAATCTGGTGGCGTGGAATTCGCGCTATCTGGAGCTGTTCCGGTTTCCGCCGGAACTGCTCAAGATCGGCCGCCCGATCGAAGACCTGTTCCGCTTCAATGCACGCCGCGGCCTGCTGGGGCCGGGGCCGATCGAGGCGGCGATCGAGCGTCGCCTGAACCACTTGCGCAGCGGCAAGCCGCATATGCGCGAGAGCGAAAAAGAAGACGGCACCGTGCTGGAAATCCGCGGCAACCCGCTGCCCGATGGCGGCTTTGTCACCAGTTACGCCGACATCACCAGCTACAAGAACGCCGCACGCGAACTGCGTTCGCTGGCCGACGCGCTGGAACACCGCGTGGCCGAGCGCACCCGCGACCTGGCGGCGGCCAAGCGCGAAGCCGAAAGCGCCAACCGCTACAAGACCCGCTTCGTCGCCTCGGCGGTGCACGACCTGCTGCAGCCGCTCAACGCCGCGCGCATGTTCGTCTCGGTGCTGCGCGGGCAAGTGCGCGAGGCTGGCAGCGCACGCGTGGTCGACAACATCGACGGTGCGCTGGCGGCGCAGGACGCCATCCTCAACAGCCTGCTCGACATCTCGCGCCTGGAAGCGGGCAGCCTGAAGACCCAGGTGCGCGACTTTGCGCTTGCGCCCTTGCTGGACACCCTGGCGCGCGACTTCGGCATCCTGGCCGAAGACCGCGGGCTGGTGCTGGAATCGGTGCCGACCTCGGCGGTGGTGTTGAGCGATGAAAACCTGCTGCGCCGCATCCTGCAGAACTTTCTCTCCAACGCCATCCGCTACACGCCGCGCGGGCGCGTGCTGATCGGCTGCCGCCGCCGCGGCGGCTGGCTGCGCATCGAAGTGCACGACCAGGGGCCCGGCATTCCCGAAGCCCTGCAACACGAAATCTTCGAGGAATTCCGCCGCCTGGACGACGGCGTGGCCAACGATCGCGGCGCAGGCCTGGGCCTGGCCATCGTCGAGCGCATCGGCCGTCTGCTCGGCCATCGCATCGGGCTGCGTTCCACCCTGGGCGCCGGCAGCGTGTTTTCGGTGACGGTCCCGCTGGGCGATCGCACCGCCATCGCACGGCAACTGCCAGCGCCTGTCGGCACTGCCGAACACGGCAACGACCCCATCCTGCATGGCTGCCGGGTGTGGTGCGTGGATGATGAGCCCTTGGTCTGCGAGGCCACGCGCACGCTGCTGGAACGCTGGGAATGCCGCGTGGATTTTGCCGGCGGCCTGGATGAGGCATTGAGCGCCGCCAATGCCGAGGAGGTACCGGAACTGCTGCTGCTGGATGTGCGCATGGGCGCGCACCACGGCCCCATGCTGCTGTCGCAGTTGGTGGAACGCTGGCAACGCGAGCCACGGGTGATCCTGGTCACCGCAGAACCCGACCCTGTCCTGCGCGAGCATGCGCTGGATCTGGGCTGGGGATTTTTGTCCAAACCGGTCCGCCCACCTGCCCTGCGCGCGCTGGTGACGCAGATGCTGATGCGGCGCGGGTAGCGCGCTGCCGGCGCTGCCGGCGCCCTCTCACGTGCTCACCGCAGCGCACGCACCGAACCGATCGGCGCATCGGCAGGCCACTAGAGCACTGCGGCGACGGCATGGACGGATCGACCTCACGTCAGGCGGCCATGCCAGCCGCCGCTGGCGAATGCGGCGTGCGCGTCGTGGCGAGGTCACTGCACGTCGAGCACTGCAGCCGCGCCGGCCGATGTTCAACGCGCATCAATCGATGAGAAAGCAGCAATTATCAACGTTGACCATCTCGACCAGAATCGAGTGCCTCAGATGTCATACGTCCATGCATACCTATCGTGGAGGGCGATTTATGCAGAGTTCCAGCAGTGAGGCAACGCACCAGTCGAAACTCGGGATGGTGCTGAGGGTGACCTCGGGCAACTTCCTCGAGCAGTTCGACTTCTTCCTGTTCGGTTTTTACGCAACGCAGATCGCCGCGACCTTCTTCCCGGCAAGCAACGAATTTGCGTCCCTGATGATGACCTTCGCCGTGTTTGGCGCGGGGTTTCTGATGCGGCCGCTGGGTGCGGTGATCCTGGGTGCCTACATCGACGATGTCGGGCGCCGCAAGGGCTTGATCGTCACCTTGGCGATCATGGCCAGCGGTACGGTGCTGATCGTGCTGGTGCCGGGCTACGCCAGCATCGGCTTGTGGGCACCGGCCCTGGTGCTGCTTGGCCGCCTGCTGCAGGGCTTTTCGGCCGGCGCCGAAATGGGCGGCGTGTCGGTGTATCTGGCCGAGATGGCGACACCGGGCCGGCGCGGCTTCTACGCCAGTTGGCAATCGGCCAGCCAGCAGCTTGCCATCGTCGCGGCGGCCGCAATCGGGTTTGCGCTCAACCAGCTGATGGCGCCGCAGGACCTGGCGCAGTGGGGCTGGCGGATTCCGTTCGGCATCGGCTGCGTCATCATTCCCTTCATCTTCTTGCTGCGGCGAAGCCTGGAAGAGACTGCAGAATTTGCCCAGCGCCGGCAGCCGGTCACGATGAAGCAGGTGATGCGCGGGCTGGCGAACAATGCCGGCATCGTGATTGCCGGCGGCTTGATGGTCGCGCTGACGACGACCGCGTTCTATCTGATCACCGTCTACGCCCCCACCTTCGGCAAGAGCGTACTCAAACTCAGCACCGGCGATGCGTTGATCGTCACGCTGTTGGTAGGCGTCTCCAATTTCATCTGGCTGCCGATCGGTGGCGCGCTCAGCGACCGCTTCGGCCGCAAGCCGCTGCTGGTGACCATGGCAGTGGTATGCATCGTGACCGCCTATCCGGTGCTCGCGTTCCTCGCGGCCGCACCGAGCTTTACGCATATGTTGCAGGCACTGCTGTGGCTGTCCTTCATCTACGGCATCTACAACGGCACCATGATTCCGGCGCTCACCGAACGGATGCCGGCGCATGTGCGGGTCGCCGGATTCTCGCTTGCCTACAGCCTGGCGACCGCGGTGTTTGGCGGCTTTACGCCGGTGATGTCCACCTGGCTGATCCATGTCACCGGCGACAAGGCCGCGCCTGGCTACTGGCTGGTCTTCGCGTCGGTGTGCGCGCTGGGGGCCACGCTGTTTCTGTATCGCCGCCAGAGCAATCCCGCGACGGCGACCGGCCTGGATGCCGCGGCAGGAGCGACGAAATGATGCGGAGCATGTGGAAAAAGTGGCTGGGTGCGATCATTGCAACGGTTCTGCTGTCGACAGCGGCAGGCGCGCAGGAATTGACCGTGATGACCTCCGGCGGTTTCACGGCCGCCTTCGATCGCCTGGCGCCGCAGTACACCAAGCAGACCGGGGTGAAGGTCACCACCCTGCTTGGCCCTTCCATGGGCGAAACGCCGCAAGCCATTCCCAACCGGCTCGCACGCGGCGAGCATGCCGATGTGGTGATCATGGTCGGTAGCGCGCTGCAGACGCTGATCGACGCCGGCGTGGTCGACCCGGCATCGCGGGTGGAGCTGGCCGATTCCAGGATCGGCATGGTGGTGCGCAGCGGTGCACCCAAACCCAAGATCGACAGCGTCGAGCACTTCAGACAGACGCTGCTGCACGCCGATTCGGTGGCCTATTCGGACAGCGCCAGCGGCGTCTATATCGAGACCACGCTGTTCAAGCAGTTGCGGATCCAAGGCCCGATGATGGCCAAGAGCAAGAAGATTCCGCGTCTCCCGGTGGGCACGGTGGTGGCCGATGGCAGCTATCAGCTCGGCTTTCAGCAGGTGGCCGAGCTGCTTCCGGTGGCAGGCGTGGAGTTTGTCGGCAAGATCCCCGAACAGTTGCAGTCGATCACGCGCTACGCCGCCGGTGTTCCGGTCAACGCGCAGCACCCCGACGCGGCCAGGCGCCTGCTTACGTACCTGCAGTCGGGCGAGGCGCAGGCGGTTGCGCGCGTGACTGGCCTGGATCCGGTGTCACCTTGAACGTGCGGGCATCCGTCGCACCAGTTCCGCCAGTTCCAGCGCGGTCGGTGTCAGCGTGCGTCCGCGACGTTTGAGAAGGCCCACGTTGCGCGATACCTCCGGTTCGACCAGCGGCACCGCCGCCAGCACCGGAGCGGGCCGGACGGCATGGCAATGGAAGGCACGGCGGCAATACCGACGCCGGCCTCCACCAACCCCAGCAACGTGGTGACATGGCGGGTCTCGCAGATGCTGGGCTTGTCCGGCGTGAATGCAGAGAGCGCCCGATCCAGCACCAGCCGGTTGCCCGATGTCTTGTCCAGCGTGATGTAGTCGTAACCGTAGGCCTCCTGCCAGCTGACCTGTGCGCGCCCGGATAGCGGATGGTCCTGGCGGCAGGCAATCACATAGCGCTCCTGCAACAACGGTTCGAACTCCACCTCCGGCGCCAGGTTGCCGCTGAAGCTGACCCCGAAATCCGCTTCGCCGGAGGCCACTGCCGCACTGACATGACTGGCGCTGCCGTCGAACAGCCGGATGCGGATCTTCGGAAACAGCTGATGCAGCCCGTGGATCGCCTGCGGCATGAAGTAGTACGCCGCAGACGGCACGCAGGCCACGGTCACCGTGCCCATCCTGCTGGACCCTGCATCGCCGATGTTCATCAGCGCCATATCCAGATCGTCGAGCATGCGCTCGACCTGCGGCATGAATGCCTGGCCGACGGTGGTGAGCGCAACCTTGCGCGTGGTGCGCTCGAACAGCTTGACGTTCAACGCCGACTCGAGCTTGTCGATCCTGCGGCTGAGCGCCGGCTGCGTGATGCGGATGCGTTCGGCAGCGCGGCGAAAGCTGCCGTTCTCGGCGACGGCACGGAATGCCTGCAGATCGTTGAGGTCGAATTTGATGGTCACGGTGCCGCAGCTTCAGTGTTCGATGGCGGTCGCCATAGCATAGACGCTTGCCAGCGGTGCTGCGTCTGACGCCGAAAAGCCGCTGCATTCGGGCGCATTGCCTGCGTTCGAATTGGCAAGAGCCAGCACTGGCATCGAATTCAATGCGACGCCACACCACGCCTCCCCAGACCTTGCCTGTGCGATGGCGCTGCATCGGCCATTCGGACGATCAGGCAAGGATGCCGGATAACCAGGCTCACGCCCTCCCCCCGCGCCGCGGCACAGTGGCTGGCAACACGCACCACGCCATCACTTGGGAGACATCACGCATGCACCAGCCACGCTCACTGGACCACTACCGCCTGCTCGGCCGCTCCGGCCTGCGCGTCTCGCCACTGTCGCTGGGCACCATGACCTTCGGCGAAGCCTGGGGCTGGGGCGCAGATGCAGGCGAAGCCAAGCGCATCTTCGACGCCTATGCCGAGCGCGGCGGCAACTTCATCGACACGGCGGTGAACTACACCAACGGCGGCTCCGAACGCATCCTCGGCGAGTTGATCAAGGACCGACGCGAACGCTTCGTGCTGGCCACCAAATTCACCATGGCACGCGATGCGGACAACATCAATTCCGGCGGCAATCATCGCCTGAACCTGATTCGCTCGGTCCAAACCAGCCTGCGCCAACTTGCCACCGACCGAATCGATCTGCTGTACCTGCACGCCTGGGATTTCACCACCGCGCCCGACGAAGTGATGCGCGGCCTGGAGCATCTGGTGCAATCGGGCAAGGTGCTCTATCTGGGCATCTGCAATACGCCGGCCTGGCGCGTGGCGCAACTGCAGACCCTGGCCGACCTGCGCGGCTGGTCGCCGTTGGTGGCGCTGCAGATCGAGTACAGCCTGGTCGAACGCAGCGTCGAACATGAGCTGCTGCCAATGGCGCGCGAACTCGGCCTGGGCGTGTTGCCGTGGTCGCCGCTGGGCGGTGGCATCCTCACCGGCAAATACAGCCGCGCCGATCTGACCGACGACAATGCGGCAGAGGTGTCGAGCAGCCGCAAGGGGGTGATCGCCTCGACCGGACATCTCAATGCACGCTCGCTGGAGATCGCCGATGTGGTCGGTGCGGTCGCCGATGAACTGGGCGCATCGCGCTCGCAGGTGGCGCTGGCCTGGACCTTGCGCAACCCGGACGTTGTGTCGCCGGTGATGGGCGCACGCACCTTGCAGCAGGCCGAAGACAACTTCGGCGCGCTGGAGCTCGTGCTTGCCGACGAGCAACTCGCGCGCCTGGACGCGGTCAGCGCAGTGCCGCCGATCTTCCCAGAACGCTTCATCGGCAGGCCGATGGCGCAGCAGTTGATCTACGGCACCCATCACGTGCAGCTGCGCACCTAATCACCACGGAGCAACCATGACCAGACGCTCAACCCTCGCGGCGGCAGCGTTGCTCGTCGCCGCAGCGTTCGCAGGCAACGCCGGCGCCACATCCAAGGACGCTGCATCCACCGACACCTGTACAGAGCAACCGGTGCCCGCCTGCAACAGGCGCATCGTCGAAGCGGCCTTTGCGCAGTGGCAGAACGGGGGTAGCGGCATCTTTGAGACGCTGCTGTCGCCCGAGGTGGTGTGGACCGTCGAAGGCTCCGGCCCGAGCGCCGGCACCTTGCGTGGTCGCGACCTGTTGGTCGACACCGCCGTACGCCCACTGACCGAGCGTCTGTCCTCGCCGCTGCGACCGGTGCAGCAACGCATCTGGGCCGATGGCGAGCACGTCATCGTGCAGTGGGAAGGCGTGGCCACGCTGCGTGATGGCGGAAGCTATCGCAATCGCTACGCATGGATCATGCGGATGGCCAATGGCAAGGCGGTCGAGGTCAACGCCTTCCTCGACCTGCCCGCCTACGACGCGGTGCTGCAGCGCGGCCACCGCCAACTGCAACGCAGGGCCAGCCCATGAGCGACAGACCGATGAAGGCCGCCATCGCGGTGGCGCTGGGCGCCGGCTCGGCGCTCGCCTGCCCGTTCGCGGCAGCTGCGCAACCGCCCCCGGCGCCCACCACTATCGCGACCCAACAACCAGGACATCCGATGCAAGCACACCCCTATCTCGGCATGTGGGTCACCGGCGACGGACGGATCCGGCAGGAACTCCTGCCGAACGGCCGCTACGATGAGGCCCGCGGCACACGCCAAAGCGCCTACCAGGGCCGCTACGAAATCACCGGCAATCACATCGACTACTGGGACGACACCGGCTTCACTGCCGATGGGCGTTTCGTCACCGACGATGAGCTGCATCATGGCGGCATGGTGTTCTATCGGCAGCCGCCGGCCTAGAGCGACTGAAAAAAGGACTGCTCGCCATGCTTGCTCGCCCCGGGCCTCGCGCGGCCGCACTCGCTGCCTCCGCGATGCGTTGCGCGTGCTGCAGACCGCAATGCGCAGCACCCCATGCCGCGCGCGGGATCAGCCCTCGCCTTCCGGCTCCAACGCCTTGACCAATACCGCGGCCTGGGTGCGGCTGTAGCAGTCGAGCTTTTTGAGGATGGCGGTGACGTGCACCTTGACGGTGTTCTCGGCCAGGCCCAGTTCGTGCGCGATCTGCTTGTTGAGCAGGCCATCGGCCAGGCTCAGCAGCACACGGAACTGTTGCGGCGTGAGCTGGGCGAGTTTGGAGGCCAGTTGTGCGTCGGCCTCCGAGCGCTCGGCCGTCATCGGCGGGAACCAGGTGCCCCCTTCCAGCACGCTGGCCACCGCGGTGCCGATCGATTCGGCCGGCGTGGATTTGGGAATGAACCCCGCCGCGCCGAACTGCTGCGCACGCCGGATCACACGCGGATGATCGTTGGAGGAGATCACCACCACCGGAATGTCCGGGTGCTCGCCACGCACATGCAACAGCGCCGAAAAACCGCGTGCACCGGGCATGGCCAGATCCAGCAGCACCAGCTCGGCCTGCGGATGCGAACGCAGCATGGCACTCAGGGTGGCGGCGCTGGAGGCTTCCACCACGTGGGCCTGCGGCAGGGTCTGCTGGAGCACGTGGATGACGGCGGCGCGGAACAGCGGGTGGTCGTCGGCGACGAGAATGGTGAGATCGGCCATGCGCCAAGTCTGGCACAGGGCCGCCGCCGGTGCCTTGCCCTAGAGTCTGTCGTGTACTTTGAGGTGAGTGCGAAGCGTCCTGTGGCGCGCCCAGGCAAGACGTGCGCTGCAGCCCGGGCTGGCCGCCTGGGGCAAGGCGCACAACGTGGTCGGCGCGCCACAGGGCGCTTCCCGGAGGGTTGGCGGTCAGCGGCACGGAGCGCGCGCCGCGCAGCTTGCCTTGGCGCCAGCCAAGCCGGCGCCACGCAGCACCCGCTCCGTGCCGCTGACCGCCAACGCATCTCATCTCAACGTACATAACACGCTCTAACGCGGCGGCTGTGTGCTAGCCCGCCAGGCATCCAGAAACTGGCGGCGTTTGAGCTTGTCCAGGTACACCAGCAGGCCGGGGCCGAGCGGGATCGGGCGGAATGGTGGCTGCGCCGAACCGCCGCGGCCGCCGGCGGCCGGCAGGATCGGCATCAGCCGCGCCTCGCGCGACAGCACCTGCTGGCCGCGTGGCGAGAGCAGATAGTCGAGAAACCGGCGCGCCTCCGGTGCATGCGGCGCCGTCTTGGGGATCACTGCCGTGCGCAACGCCACCAGCGTGTAGTCCTGCGGCTGCACGATGCCCAGCGGTGCCCCCGCATCGATGCGGGCCTGTGCGTAGGAGCCAAGCACATTGTAGGCCAGCAACAGTTCGCCACGGCTGACGCGGTCGAGCAAGCTGCCGGTGCGCTCTTCCAACACCACCCGGTTGGCCCCCAGCGCCGCGAGCAGCGCACCGGCGATACTGCCCACCTGGCCGTCCTGGGTCGCGAACAGATACCCCACGCCGCTACGTTCGACATCGTAGGTGCCGACCTTGCCGCGCAGCGGTGCATCGGGCGCGCGCAACAAGGCCAGCAATTGCCGGCGCGTGCGCGGCACGCGGGCGGCATCGAGCTTGCGCGTGTTGTAGACGATGGCCACCGGCTCGTAGCTGATGCCGAACACTTCATGGCGCCACTGCGCCCATGCCGGCAAGGCTTCGGTCTGTGCGGAGCGATGCGTCAACGCGTGGCCGTCGTTCACCAGCTTGGTCTGCAGATCCATGCTGGCGCTGATCAGCATGTCTGCAGCAGGTGCGCCATAGCCTGGGTGCAAATAACGGTCATAAATGTCCCAGGCGATCACGTCTTCGTAGATCACCTCAGTGCCCGGATGCAACCGTTGGTAGTCCCGGATGACTGCACCGAACACTTCCAGGTCGGTGGAGCCCTGCACGCGCAGCTGCACACGCACCGGGCCCTGTGCAGGAAAGCGCCGCACATCGCCTGGCGCCGCGCAGGCGATGCCATGGACCAGCAGCAACACCAGCATCCACATCGGCCGCATCACGCGCCTCCTCCAGGAAAATGCAGCGAGGCGATCAAGCCGCCACCGATGCGGTTGGCCAGATCAATGCGCCCGCCATGCGCTTCCACCACGCGCTTGACGATGGCCAATCCCAGCCCGGCGCCGCCGGCCGGCGCATCCACCCCGCGTACGAAACGCTCGAATACACGCTCGGCTTCGGCGGCCGGAATGCCAGGGCCATGATCGGCAATGGTCAGTACGTGGTGGTTGCCGTCGCTGGTGAGCGCCACCTGCAGCGGGGCACCGGCACCGTATTTGCAGGCGTTGTCGATCAGGTTTTTCAGCGCCTCGCGTAGCAGCAAGGCATCGCCACGCAGCAGCGCCGGTTGCGGGTCGACTGCCAGCTGCACGCGCGGTGCGCCTGGGCTGCGCGGCAACGCTTCGTGCAAGGCCTGATGCAACACCTCGGCCAGATCCACGGTGGCAAAGCGCTGCAGGTTGGCACGATGGATCACGCTGGCATCGCTGAGCAACTGATTGAGCAACCGGCTCATGTGGCTGGCGTTGCGCTCGATCGCCACCAGGCTGCGTTGCATCTCGCGCGGGTCGTCGTCCATCGCCAGCTGCGCTTGCGCGCGCAAGGCCGCCAGCGGCGTGCGCATCTGGTGCGCGGCCTCGGCCATGAAGGCGCGCAGGGTTTCGTTGCTGGACGAAAGCCGCACCATGAACCGGTTGAGCGCGGTCACCATCAACTGCATTTCCTGCGGCGCCGGCACGTTCAGCGGCTTGAGGTCGGAGGGCTCGCGCCGCGACAGATCGCCCTCGATGCGCTGCAGCGGCCGCAACGCGCGGTAGACACCCAGCCACACCAGGCCCAGCGCCAGCAGCGACAGCACACCGATCGCGACCAGGGCGTTGAGCACCACATCGCGCGCCACCGCATCGCGTGCGCGCCGGGTCTGGCCCACCTGCACGCGCACCTCGCCCTGCCCCGACGCCGACGCCACCCGATGCATCACCACCGCAAAGCGCACCGGCTCGCCGCTGTACTGCGCATCGAACAACAGCGGCCGCTCGTCGCGCGGCGCACGCGGCGGCAGCGGCAGCGTGTCTTCGCCGGTGATGGTGCGGCCCTGCGCATCGAACACGCGATAGAACACGCGGTCTTCCGGCGCCATGCCGAGCAGATCCAGCGAGGCGTACGGCAGATCCACCTGCCAGTCGCCGCCGACCAACGCCACGCTGTCGATGATCGACAGGGCCGAGGACACCAGCAGGTGATCGTAGGACCGATTGGCCGCACGCTGGCCGTAATCGCGTGCGGCAAAGAACAGCACCACCGCACCCAGCAGCGACATGCTGCCCAGATACAGCAGCAAGGTGCGCCGGATGGACGGTGCCACCGTCAGCGGCTCAGCCATCGACGCCCGGCTCCATCGGCGCGTGCGGGTCGGCTTCTTCGAGTTTGTAACCGGCACCGCGCACGGTGACGATACGCAACGGCGCGGCGGCCAGCTTGCGCCGCAGCCGGCCGACATACAGCTCGATCGCGTTGGGCCCGGCGTCATCGTCGAAGCCGAACAGGCCGTTGCCGATCTCGTCCTTGCCAACCACCTGCCCGAGCCGTCCGATCAGGATTTCGAACAGGCGATATTCGCGATTGGGCAACTCGATCGGCACGCCATCCAGCAACAGCGTGTGCGCGGCATTGTCGAAGACGAATCCACCGATCTGCACCACCTCGCTGGCCTGGCCCCGATTACGCCGCAGCAACACGCGGCAACGCGCTTCGAACTCGCGGAAGTCGAACGGCTTGCCCAGGTAATCGTCCGCACCGACATCCAACGCCTGCACGCGGTCTTCGATGCCATCGCGCGCGGTCAGCATCAGCACCGGCGTGGTATCGCCCCGCTCGCGCATGCCGGCCAGCACCCGCAGTCCATCGAGTTTGGGCAAACCGATATCCAGCACCACCAGATCGAAGCTCTGATACCGCAACACACTCGCCGCCGCCAACCCATCGGCCTGCCAATCCACCGCATGCCCGCTACGGCGCATGCGCCGCACGATGGCATCGGCGAGGTCGGCATTGTCTTCGACTAGCAGAAGGCGCATGGGGCGGGGATTCGTGAATAGGGAATGGGGAATTGCAACGGCGCTGGGCCGCGGCCGGAAGGTAACAGGCCCAGAGAACAAAAGCTTCTACACCTCGGCAATTCCGCTGCCGCGATTTCGCTGTTGCGATTCCCCATTCCCGATTCCCCATTCCCACGCACTGACAGGTCCATGACAGCTTCGCCGGACTAGGCTGCTGCCCACGCGCCGCGGCGGTTGTGCGGTGCATCGCTGAACGTGATTCACACATGTACCTGGGAGGGTCTGTGAGCAACGACACTTTGCGATTGCGTGCCTTCGGCGCCTGCGCGGCGATCTGCCTGGCACCGGCGGCACATGCAGCCGACGAGGCCGGCCCGGTCACTGCCGAACTGGGCGGACGCGTGCATTGGGACTTCACCGTGTTCGACAACGACGACCGTGGTGCACGCGAGCACAACGACACCCAGTTCCGCCGCGTGTGGCTGGATGTATCCGGCAAGTTCTACGGGTTCAATTACAAGGCCGAGGCAGATTTCGCCGGCCTGCAATACGAGGCAGGCAGCCGCGGCATCCTGGCGCGCGATGTCTATATCGCCAAGAAGTTTTCGGCCGGTACGTTGACCGTCGGCCAGTTCAAGCAGTACTTCTCGCTCGATGATCGCACCGGCTCCAACTACGGCCCGTTCCTGGAACGCGGCTATGCCTCGACCACGCTGGCGCCGATCTACCGCAAGGCCATTTCCTGGCAGACCAATCGCCCGGATGCGACTTGGTCCACGTCTGCCTACAGCCTGGAAAGCATCGATAATTCTTCGACCAAGGGCGGTGCGCTCGGCACGCGCCTGACCTACGCGCCGGAGATGGGCCAGGCACGCCTGCGCCACCTGGGTATCTCGCTGGCGCACGAGCGCTATTCGCATCCGGGCAGTGGTGGCGCTTCATCGCTGTTGATCCGCCCACGTCCGGAAAACGATCTGGCCAACAATAGCCGCATCACCCTGGCACGCTTTGCCGATGGGCGCGATACCGATTTCGATAAATGGTCGCTGGAATATGCCGAAGTGCTCGGGCCATGGTCGTGGCAGAGCGAATTCAGTGGCGGTCTGCTCGACGATGGCGCGCAGCACGCCGAGGTGTTGGCCAGCTATGGGCTGGTCAGCTGGTTCGTCACCGGCGAATCGCGCGGGTACGACCGCAAGACCGGCCGCTTCAGCCGCATCGCCACGCCCAACCGCCCCTCCGGTGAGTTCGAGCTGGCATTGCGCTACGACTACATGCGTGGCGACCAGCATCTGGACGGGCAGCCGGACTTCATCAACGCCAGCACGCAATCGTGGACGCTGGGCGGCAACTGGTATTTCAAGCCGAACCTGCGCGTGATGCTCAACGTGATCGATAGCCGCAACCGCAACCGCATCGCCAACGCAGTGGTCGACCACACGCTGGCGGTGACCGGCCGCTTTCAGTACGACTTCTGATGCGCAACTGCATCGTGTCGGCAATCGGAAAGACCCACATGCGCACGCTGTTCGCGCATATCTGCGCAACGCGCCGCTACGTCGGTACGCCCGCGCGCAACGCCGCGCTTGCGTTACCCCGCGTGCGTCCAGCAGCAACCGCGCACCTGCATGGTCAGCGCTGCGCACCTTGCGCAACGCTGAGCTCCACTCTCCCCCTGTTGTACGCCTCAAAGGATTCGCCCGCATGCTGACCGCGCTCGGTTTCGGAATGGTGATCACCTTCATGTACCTGATCATGAGCAAGCGGCTATCGCCGTTGGTGGCTCTGATCACGGTACCGATCGTGTTCGCGTTGCTGGGCGGCTTCGGCACTGGCATCAACGAGATGATGCTCGAAGGCATCAAGAAGATCGCGCCCACCGGCGTGATGCTGATGTTCGCCATCCTGTACTTCGGGGTGATGATCGATGCCGGGCTGTTCGACCCGCTGGTCGGCCGCATCCTGCGCCTGGTCAAGGGCGACCCGCTGAAGATCGTGATGGGCACGGCGATCCTGGCGATGCTGATCTCGCTCGACGGCGACGGCTCCACCACCTACATGATCACCGTCTCGGCCATGTTGCCGCTGTACCAGCGCCTGGGCATGAACGCGCTCAACCTCACCTGCGTCACCATCCTTGCCAGCGGCGTGATGAACCTGACGCCGTGGGGCGGCCCCACTGCGCGTGCGGCCACCGCACTGCATGTGGAACCGGGCGATGTGTTCGTGCCGCTGGTGCCGGCCATGCTGCTGGCGATCGCCGGCATCCTTGCACTGGCATGGTATCTGGGCATGCGCGAACGTCGCCGCCTGGGCGTGGTGCGTCTGCCGGCGGACGGCAACTGGCTGGACACCAGCATCCCCGAAGACAACGACGCCCTGCCGCGCGTGGAAGACACCGAGGACATGAAGCGGCCCAAGCTGCTGTGGGTGAATCTGCTGTTGACGTTGGTCTTGATGGGCGCGCTGGTGAAGGGCGTGCTGCCGATGCCGGTGCTGTTCATGATCGGCTTCGCGCTGGCGCTGATGATCAACTACCCCAATCTGGCCGAGCAGCGCCGCCGCCTGGTCAACCACGCCGGCAACGTGCTGTCGGTGGTGTCGCTGATTTTCGCTGCCGGCATCTTCACCGGCATCCTGTCCAACACCGGCATGGTCGAAGCGATGTCGCGCAATTTTCTGGCCGTCATTCCCGACAGCTGGGGTCCGTACCTGGCGGTGATCACCGCCATCGTCAGCATGCCGTTTACGTTCTTCATGTCCAACGACGCGTTCTATTTCGGCGTGCTGCCGATCCTGTCCGAAGCCGCAGGCCATTACGGCATCACCCCGGTGGAAATGGCCCGCGCTTCGCTCGCCGGCCAGCCGGTGCACCTGCTCAGCCCCCTGGTGCCATCGACCTACCTTTTGGTCGGGTTGGCCAAGGTCGACTTCGCCGACCATCAACGCTTCACGCTCAAGTGGGCGGTGCTGATTTCGCTGTTGATGCTGGGCGGCGGGTTGTTGTTTGGCCTGTTCCCTTTGGCGCGCTAGCCGCGCGCCGGAATTCGGCATTCGGGATTGGGGATTCGCAAAACGCGAACGCCAATGACCGCTGTGGCGAATCCCCTCATTCCCGATCCCGAATCCCAACTCCCAACTCCGAAGGAGTTACACAATGACTCTCCGCATCGCATACGTCACCAGTGGCATGGGTAGTGTCGGTACCGCGATCTGCCAGAGGCTGGCGCGCAGCGGGCATACCGTGGTTGCCGGTTGCGGGCCTAATTCGCCACGCAAGGCGTCGTGGTTGCGCGAGCAGCGCGAGTTGGGCTTCGATTTCGTGGCATCCGAAGGCAATGCCGCCGATTGGGAGTCCACCGTGGCTGCGTTCGCCAAAGTCAAGGCCGAAGTCGGCGAGATCGATGTGCTGGTCAACAATGCCGGCGGCAGCCGCGACACCTTGTTCCGGCAGATGACGCGCGACGACTGGAATGCGGTGATCGCCAGCAACCTGCATTCGCTGTTCAACATCACCAAGCAGGTGGTCGACGGCATGACGTCGCGCGGCTGGGGGCGCATCGTCAACATCGGCTCGGTCAGTGCACACAAGGGCCAGATCGGGCAGATCAATTTCGCCACCGCCAAGGCGGCAATGCATGGCTTCAGTCGCGCGTTGGCGCAAGAGGTCGCCTCGCGCGGGGTCACCGTCAACACCATCTCGCCCGGCTATATCGCCAGCGCCTCGATCAGCAGCTTTCCACCGGATGTGCTCGATCGCCTGGCCACCTCGGTGCCGGTGCGCCGGCTCGGCAAACCGGCCGAAGTTGCCGGACTGTGCGCCTGGCTCGCCTCCGATGAGGCCGCCTATGTCACCGGTGCCGATTACGCGGTGAATGGCGGGCTCTACATGGGCTGAGCAGCGCACACCCGACGGCCGTTGCGCTGTACGCACAACACGCTCTCGCCGCGCACCTGTGCATGTCCCGCTGCCCGCCCGCCCCGCATGTCCGGCGCCCGATCTGCGGGAGCGCCCACAAGGCCAGCAGATCCGTGCGCGTGTGCGCCCCGCCAGCGTGCACAAGCAGCCGCCACCGTGCGGACAACCCGCCTCTAGTGCGAACTGATTACACTCTGGCTTTTCCGCAGCGCGCTGCCATGGCCAAACCTTCAGACCGCACAACGCTCACTGCCCGTCCGCAGATGGCCGACATCGCGCGCATGGCGGGCGTGTCCGAATCCACTGTGTCGCGTGCCCTGGCCGGCAGCCCGGTCGTGGCCGAACGCACCCGCGCCTATATCAAGCAGATTGCGGCCGATGCCGGCTATCAGGTCGACCCGGTGGCACGCAGCCTGCGCGCCAAACGCTCCAACACCGTGAGCGTGGCAGTGCCGATGATGCATGCGCTGGATCAGCCGCTCTCGGACCCGTTCTTGATGACCATGCTGGCGCTGCTGGCCGAAGAGCTCACCGGACGCGGTTACAGCATGCTGCTGTCCAAACTGGACCGGCATCAGGATGGCTGGGTGGAACAACTTGCGCGCGGCAGCCGCTCCGACGGCGTCATCGTGCTGGGGCAAAGTTCCGAACACGCCGCGCTGGATGCAGCCGCACGCGACGGCCTGCCGATGGCGGTATGGGGCAGCCGCATCGATGGGCAGTCGTACATCAGCGTGGGCAGCGACAATTTCCAGGGCGGCGTGCTGGCCACCGAACATCTCATCGCCAGCGGCCGCCAACGCATCGCCTTTTTGGGCGATGACCAATTACCAGAGGTGGCGCCGCGATTTGCCGGCTATCGCCACGCGCTGGAACGGCACGGGCTGGAATTCGATACGCGGCTGCACGCGCGCAGCCATTTCGTCAGCGAAGATGCTTACCGCCTCACCCGCGCGATGCTCAAGAAAGCCGACCCACCCGATGGCTTGTTCGCCGCTTCCGATGTGATCGCCGTGGGTGCAATCCGCGCCCTGGTCGAGGCCGGCCACCGCGTGCCGCAGGACATCTCGCTGGTGGGCTTCGACGATATCCCGCTGGCTGCCTACAGCCAACCGCCGTTGACCACCGTGCAGCAGGATCTGGGCCTGGCAGCGCGGCTGTTGGTCGATCGGCTGCTGGCATTGATTGCAGGCGAGCAAGTGCAATCGGTTGAAATGCCGGTAAAGCTGGTGGTGCGCGAGTCGGCGTGAGGCCGGGAATCGGGAATCGGGAATCGGGAATCGGGAATCGGGAATCGCAAGAGCCTGCACAGCCGCAAGCCGGGCGCAACTGCGGCGTGGTCGCCACGGCATTGAAAGGCGGCCGTTATGCAGCGACGCAGGCGGGGTGACTACGCCTGCACCGCCTTCGGCTTGCGCAAGCGCACGCACAGCATCGCCGCTGCCGCTGCCAGCATCAGCGCGCCGGCCAGGCGGACCACGTTGCGCGGGTCGCCGTGCAGCACATGCTCGTAATACAGCGGCAAGGTGACGATCTGGATCAGCATCGGCAGCACGATGAACAGGTTGAACAGGCCCATGTACACGCCGGTGCGCTCGGGCGGAATGCTATCGGCCAGCATCAGGTACGGGTTGCCCATCATGCTGGCCCAAGCCAGGCCAATGCCGATCATCGGCAGCAACATCAGCCAGCGATTTTCGATGCCAGGCAGCAGCCACATGCCGATACCGGCGGCGACCAGGCAGGCCGCATGCGTGTACTTGGGACCGAAGCGACGCACCACCGGCACCATCGCAAACGCCGCCACAAACGCGACGAAATTGTAGAACCCGCCGATCTGCCCATTGACCAGACCGGCCTCGCGGAAACCATGCGAGGTGGGGTCGGTGGTGCCGAACAATGTGGTCGACAGCGACAGCACGATGTATTGCCAGTAGCAAAAGATCGCGTACCACTGAAACAGCATGACCGGTGCCAACTGGCGCATGGTGGGCGGCATCTCGCGCAGCGCGGTGCCGATTTCGCGCACGGTCGCCCCCAGCCCGGCGCCGCTCTGGCGGATGCGTGCGATCTCTGCCGGCGCGATCGCCGGTTCGCGCACGCTGCGTGCCGTGAGCAGGATCGAGCCCGCTGAAAAGCCCGCGCCGATCACGAACGCAGCGATGGTGACGTAGGGGATGTGGTGTGCGTTGGCAGCGTCCTGGTTCATGCCCATCCACACCAGCAACGGCGGCGTGAGGTAGGCCAGCGTCTGCGCAAGGCCGGTAAATGCGCTCTGGGTGAGATACCCCAGCGGTCGCTGGGGCGGCGCCAGTACGTCGCTCACCAGCGCACGGTAAGGCTCCATTGCCACGTTGTTTGCCGCATCCAGCACCCACAGCAGGCACACCGCCATCCACAGCGCGGTACTGAACGGCATCGCCAGCAGGCACAGGCTGCACACCAACGCCCCCAGCACCATGTACGGCATGCGCCGGCCCCACCGCGTCACCGAGCGGTCGCTCCAGGCCCCGACGAACGGCTGCAGCACCAGGCCGGTGATCGGCCCGGCCAGCCACAGGTATGGCAGGTTGGCGTGGTCGGCGCCCAGGTAGTTGTAGATCGGACTCATGTTGCTCTGCTGCAGCCCGAAGCTGTATTGCACGCCAAAAAAACCGGCGTTGAGCGCCAGGATGCGCGCGAAGGAGAGCGGAGGAACGGTCGACGACATGCAAAGCCCTGGGCATCGGTGCGGCTCCCGGTGGCCGCAGCGCACTGTACCCTGCCGTCTTTGCAATCGATTGTAACGCTGCGTCGCAACACATTATCCGTCTGGAATAAATCAGATCTATTTCGATGTTTATGCTGCGCCGCAAGATTGCAATCGATTGTATTGCGGCGTATTACTGCGCTCGCACTGCAGGCCACATGGCCGCTCCCTGGGAGGGGACGATGCAGGCGTTGGCACACCACCATCTGTGAGAGAGAGAATCGCAATGTCCACCTTGCACACCATGCGCCTGCATGCCCTGGCCTGCGCGGTCGTGTCCTGCCTGTGCGCGCCCGCGGCGCTGGCCCAGGACACCGCCGCGGCTGCACCGGCCACGCCGCCGGCTGCCGACAGCGCCACGGTCAATCTGGATTCGGTGTTCGTCACCGGTACGTCCACCGCCACCACCAAACTCAAATCCAGCGTCTCGGTCAGCACCGTCGGTGCCGAGGCCATCGAACAATCGGCGCCGCGCAGCACCGCAGAAATCTTCCGCAATATCCCCGGCATCCGCTCCGAATCCAGCGGTGGCGAAGGCAATGCCAACATCGCCGTGCGTGGGTTGCCGGTGGCCTCCGGCGGCGCGAAATTCCTGCAGCTGCAGGAAGACGGCCTGCCGGTGATGGAGTTCGGCGATATCGCCTTCGGCAACTCGGACATCTTCCTGCGTTCGGATTTCACCCTGGACCGCATCGAAGCCATCCGCGGCGGTTCGGCGTCCACCTTCACCAGCAACGCGCCCGGCGGCATCATCAACTTCATCAGCAAGACCGGCGACACCGCAGGCGGCAGCGTCGGCGTCAGCCGCGGCCTGGACTACGACAACACCCGCATCGATTTCAATTACGGCGCACCGTTCGCAGAGCAGTGGCAGTTCAACATCGGCGGCTTCTTCCGCCAGGGCGATGGCGTGCGCGATGCCGGTTACACCACCGACAAGGGCGGCCAACTCAAGGCCAACCTCACCCGCCTGTTCGACAATGGCTATGTGCGCGTGTATGGCAAATACCTCAACGACCGCGCCGCCGGCTACCTGCCGGTGCCCACCTCGGTGCGCGGCCGCGATGGCTCGCCAGACCTGGGCGGCTTTCCCGGTTTCGATCTCGGCAACGACACCTTGTACAGCCGCAATTTCCGAACCGACGTGGGCCTGGACGGCAACAACCAGCCGCGCCGCACCGATCTGGGCGACGGCATGCACCCCATCTCGCGCACCATCGGTGCCGAGGCCTGGTTCGACCTGGGCAACGGCTGGAACCTGAGCGAGAAGTTCCGCGTCGCCGACAACAGCGGCCGCTTCGTCAGCCCGTTCCCGGCCGAAGTCACCGACGCCGCGTCGCTGGCCGCGTCCATCGGCGGTGCCGGTGCGCAGCTGGTGCAGGCCAGCGGCCCCGACGCCGGCCAGACCTATACCGGCAATGCGATCCGCACGCACCTATTTAACGTAGCCATCAACGACCTGGGCAACGTCACCAACGACCTCAGCGTCTCGCGCGAGTTCGGCGGCGACGGGCGGACGCTGAACCTGCGCATGGGCTATTACAGCTCGCGCCAGACCATCGACATGGACTGGACCTGGAATTCCTACGTGCAGAGCCTGGGCCGCAATTCGCGCTTGCTCAACGTGGTGGACGCGGCCGGCGTCTCACGCTCGCAGAACGGCCTGTACGCCTATGGCACACCATTCTGGGGCGACTGCTGCGTCACCCGCAGCTACGATGTGCGTTACGACGTCAACGCGCCCTACGTTGCGCTGACCTTCGACAGCGGCAAGTTCAGCATCGACGGCAGCCTGCGCTACGACATGGGCGATGCGCGCGGCAGCTACAACGGCACCGCCATCGCACAGAACCTGGACGTCAACGGCGATGGCGTGATCCAACCGGTGGAACAGCGCGTGGCCACGGTCGACACCGCCAATTCGCGGCCGGTGGACTACGATTGGAATTACCTGTCGTACTCGCTGGGCGGCAACTATCTGATCACCGACGACCTGGGCGCGTTTGCGCGCATCAGCCGCGGCGCACGCGCCAACGCAGACCGTTTGTTGTTCGGCGTGGTGCGCGACGACGGTTCGGTATCTTCCGAGGAAGGCGTCAATGTGGTGCGCCAGGCCGAAGCGGGCCTGAAGTGGCGCCGCGACGGGCTGAGCCTGTTCGCCACCGCGTTCTCTGCGCGTACCCAGGAGCAGAACTTCGAAATCACCAGCCAGCGTTTCTTCAATCGCAGCTATGAAGCGCACGGCGTGGAACTGGAAGCCAGCTACCGCTATGAAGGGTTTACCCTCAACGGCGGCCTGACCTGGACCGATGCAGAAATCTCGCGCGATCAGATCACCCCGGAAAATGCCGGCAACGTGCCGCGCCGCCAGGCCGATGTGGTGTGGCAGCTCACGCCCAGCTACCGCGGCGACAACTACCAGTTCGGCGTGAACCTGATCGGCACCACCGACGCCTACACGCAAGACGCCAATCAGTTGAAGATGCCCGGCTACACGCAGGTGAACCTGTTCGGCGACTACCGCGTCACCGATGCGCTCACCGTGGCGCTCAACGTCAACAACCTGTTCAACACCTTTGGCCTGACCGAAGCCGAAGAGGCGACCATCCCGGCCAATGGCATCATCCGTGCGCGTTCGATCGCCGGCCGTACCACCAGCATCAGCCTGCATTACGACTTTTAAGGACCCCGCGCCGGGTTCTGCCCGGCGGCTTCCAATGAGCACCTGCCCGATCGATTCCCCCGCACTGCGCGCGGCTTTTGCCGGGCCGCTGGACCCGCAACACGCCGAGGTGCTGTTGTCGCGCTACGACCAGCACGCGTCGCGTTTGCTGGAGGCCTTGCATGCGCTGTACGGCCAGCGTGCCGACTATGCGTCGTGGTTGGCGCAATGGCTGGGCGAGGTGGGCGACATCGCCCGGCAACGTCCGCAAGCGTTGCAAACGCTCGACAGCACGCGGCACGCTGGCTGGTTCGGCGAACCGCACATGCTCGGCTACAGCGCCTATGCAGACCGCTTTGCCGGCACGCTGCAAGGCGTGGCCGAACACGTGCCGTATCTGCAGGAACTGGGCGTGCGCTACCTGCACCTGCTGCCATTCCTGCAGGCACGCGCCGGCGACAACGACGGCGGCTTTGCGGTCAGCGATTACGGCCAGGTGGAACCCAGCCTGGGCAGCAACGACGACTTGATCGCGCTCACCAGCCGCCTGCGCGAAGCCGACATCAGCCTGTGCGCTGACTTCGTGCTCAATCACACCGCCGACGATCACGCCTGGGCACAGGCGGCCCGCGCCGGCGACGCACGCTATCTCGACTACTACCATCACTTTGCCGACCGCAACCTGCCCGACCGGTACGAAGCCACGCTGGGGCAGGTGTTTCCGCACACCGCGCCCGGCAACTTCACCTGGGTGGACGACACCGCCCAGTGGATGTGGACCACGTTCTACCCGTATCAATGGGATTTGAACTGGAGCAACCCGGCGGTGTTCGGCGACATGGCCCTGGCGATGCTGCGGCTGGCCAATCTGGGCGTGGAAGCATTCCGCCTGGATTCCACGGCCTATCTGTGGAAGCGCATCGGCACCGATTGCATGAACCAACCCGAGGCGCACACCCTGCTGGTGGCACTGCGCGCGGTGACCGATATCGTCGCGCCGGCGGTGGTGATGAAGGCCGAAGCCATCGTGCCGATGACGCAACTGCCACCGTACTTCGGGAGCGGCACGGACCAGGGCCACGAATGCCATCTGGCGTATCACAGCACCTTGATGGCGGCCGGCTGGTCGGCACTGGCGTTGCAACGCGGCGACATCCTGCACCACGTGATCGCGCACAGTCCGCCTTTGCCGCGCCACTGTGCATGGCTGAGCTATGTGCGTTGCCATGACGATATCGGCTGGAATGTGCTGCAGCACGAAGCCTCCGGCAATGCAGCGCAGCCGCCGTTCTCGCTACGCGATGTGGCGCGCTTCTATGCCAATGCGGTGCCGGGCAGTTACGCACGCGGCGAGAGCTTCCAGAGCAGCGGCGACGGCGTGCATGGGACCAATGGCATGGCTGCTGCACTTGCGGGCATTCAGGCCGCGCAGGAGGCAGGCGATGCAGCGGCGTTGGAAGTTGCAGTGGACCGGCTGGTGTTGCTGTATGCCGTTGCGCTTGCCATGCCGGGCGTTCCGTTGATCTACATGGGCGACGAATTGGCGATGGTCAATGACCCCGGCTACCGCGATGACCCGCACCGCCAACATGAAGGCCGTTGGCTGCATCGGCCGGCGATGGATTGGCAGCTTGCCTCCCAGCGTCACGATGCCAAGAGCCTGAGTGGCACCGTGTACCGACGCTTGCGTGGATTGATCCGGCAACGTGCCGCGTTAGGCGCGTTGGCAGCAGATCAAGCACTGGCAAGCATTGCGCTGAATGATCCTCGCTTGTTCGCGCTGGCGCGTGGCGACAGTTTCATCGCCTTGCATAACTTCAGCGACCAGCCGCTCGACGTGGAGCTTGCGGCGATCGGCGTCGATGGATGGACACTGCTGGCCATCGATGACGCGGTTGCTGGCGCCGCTGCAAGGGACGATGTATCGATCGTGCTTCCGGCCTACGGCGTGCGCTGGCTACAGCGTGGGGACTGAACATGCACCCGATAAGCGTGCGCGGTGGTCTGCCGCGCGTTTGGTGAGCAGCACCTTCGTCTGAGCCGGCTGTGCGCTGACCCATTTACTAGCGCAACACGGCCCGCGCGCGGGAGCGCGCGGGCCGTGCATTGAGTCCCGACGGGAACGGGCTCTTCAAGCCCGTCAATGGCCAGGATCAGCGCTTAGCCATTGCGAGCAAGGTCTCTGCGGCCTTCTCGGACGAGGCGGGGTTCTGGCCGGTGACCAGGGTGCCGTCGGTGACCACGTACACGCCCCAGTCGGCGCCCTTCTCGTAGTTGCCGCCGAGTTCGGTCAGCACGTCTTCAACCAGGAACGGCACGATCTTGGCCAGGCCCACGCCTTCTTCTTCGCGATTGGTGAAGCCGGTGACGCGGCGACCATTGACCAGCGGCTTGCCGTCGCTGCCCTTGACCCGACGCAGCGCGCCTGGTGCATGGCACACAAGACCGAGCGGCTTGTCGGCCTTGGCGAACGCTTCGATCAGCGCGATCGAATCGGCGTCCTCGGCCAGATCCCATAGCGGTCCATGGCCGCCCGGGTAGAACAGCACATCGAAGTCATCGGCCTTGACGTCGGCCAGACGGTGCGTGCTTGCCAGGGCCTGTTGCGCCTCGGAATCCTGCTTGAAGCGCTTGGTCGCATCGGTCTGTGCGTCGGGCTCGTCGCTCTTGGGGTCCAGTGGCGGCTGGCCGCCCTTGGGCGAAACCAGGGTGATGTCTTCGCCTGCATCCTTGAACACGTAGTACGGCGCGGCGAATTCTTCCAGCCAAAAACCGGTTTTCTTGCCGGTGTCGCCGAGCTGGTCGTGGGACGTCAGCACCATCAAAACTTTCATCGCGTTGCCTCGTGTCATGGCCCAACTGGGCAAGGAGGCCAGTGTGCAGTTCAGCCCGTTGCAGCCTCGTGTAGAGTCCTTGGCGCCCGCTGCAAATGTTCATAGATGTAGCGATCGCGTCCAACACACCAAGGCGCCCGACAGGCGTGAGCCGCCGGTGCTCGTCGCCGCAGGTGCCTTTCGGACACGCCGGCTCCTGCGCGCCATCAGCGCCCACCCAGCCACTGCTCGCTAGGCGTTGCGAGCCGCTCCAGGGCACCGCAGTGCGCCGCAACGGCCGCATGTGCCTTGCCTCACACATTCATTGCCGGCGGCTGCAGTTGATCCATGCGGATGCGGTTGGCGAACAACGAGAACGCCAGCATGCCAGCCAGTCCGCTGACACGGCTCACCCACGGCGGCAGCCAGCGTGGGGCCAGCAGTACGCCGCTGTCGAACAACGGCGCAAGGCGCGCTACATCGCCCAACGCCATCTTGCCGGCGAACAGGTAACGGCACAGCTGCAGCTGGTCGCGCTGCAACGAATGGCGGAAGAAGGTGTGCACCGCGACCAACCCACGCAGATACACGGTGTCCTTGGTGAAGGCACCGCCGCCACTGGTCGGCACGCCGCGGAACACGCGCTGCGCCGACGAAAAACTTTCTGCAGCGCTCTGCCCGCCTGCGGTGAAATAGCGAAATACCTCGATGAAATCCGCACCCGAGCGTGCCATCGCAATCGCTTCGATGCGCAGGCTGATGCGCTTCATGCGTTCGATATCGATGCTGCCGGTGATCTGCTCGGCAAACGTGGCCAAGCCTTCCTGCGTTGCGGTCGTGCGCGGTGAAGAAATGCCCAGGCTGGGCAGATGCACCTGCGCGCGTCCGTTGAGCGCCGTCAGCGAATGCACCAGCGCTTCGTGATGGAACAGCTGCGCGCGGTCGTAATCGCTGAACGTGGCACCGGTGCGCAAGCGAATGCGATGCGCGCCGGCAGCCGCCTTGGCGAGCAGATCCGGATCGAGCGTGACAGTGATGACGCGCCCCTCGAAAAACCCATCCAGATCGTTCTGCAACTGCATGCGCAACGCCGTCGCCGAGACCGGCACCTGCTCTTCCGGCGCCATCAGCTCGCGATCCAGTTCCTGCGCGATCTGGATGAAATGCTGTGCCGCTTCGCGGGTACTCGGCCCGTTGCCCGGCATCGGGTCTTCCGGCACGCCGAACAATTGCGCCGAGTAATCGCTCACCGCCGTGGTGCCCAACGACTCCAGCAACCCTGCGGCAAGACTCCAGCTATGCGCCGAATCGATGAGGTATTCGCCCAGCGGATGATGCGTGTCGGCATCCCTGGCGATGGCGGCCAGTTCGCGCCGGGTATCGCCGAAATCCAGCGTTGGGTACTCGACCTGCGGCAGTTCCGGCTGCCCGCGCGCCACGCTGTCGAGAAACGGCTCCTGCAGCGAGCGCGGCCAGCTGGCCAAGGCCAGCAGACGCACACCGCGCACGGCCTTGACCAGGCGCGCATCCAGCGCCGCGTGATGGACGATGTCCGGCGGCCCCTTGCGCGAGGGCATCAGCGCCGTCCGGGACGATCGACGCTGGCCGGCCGCTTGCCAGAGCCCTTGCCGCGATTGTTCTGCGCAACACGGGCGGCGAGTTTTTCGGCCGCGCTGGCCACTTCCATGCGCAGCTTCATGTAGTTGGCCACCCGCTCCGGGTCCAGCTCGCCGGCATCGATCGCCGCTTGCACCGCACAGCCCGGCTCGGCGACATGCGCGCAATCGTTGAAGCGGCACTGCGCCGCCAGCGCCTCCACGTCCGAAAAACCGCCTTCGGCCAGATCCTCTTCGCCGGTCGGCTTGAGCTCGCGCATGCCGGGCGTGTCGATCAGGCACGCCCCGGACGGCAACGGAATCAACGCACGGTGCGTGGTGGTATGCCGGCCACGCGAATCGTTCTCGCGCACGGCATTGGTCTTCATCTTCTGCGTGCCGAGCAGCGTATTGGTCAGGGTCGATTTGCCCGCACCGGACGAGCCCACCAGCACCGCGGTGCGGCCATCGCCCAGCCACGGCCGCAACGCGGCCACGCTGTCCGGATCCCTGGCATTGACCGCGTGCAACGGAATATTCTGCGCCTCCAGCTCTTCCAGCACCGCCAACGCGTCTTCGGCGTATTCGATCTGATCGGCCTTGGTCAGCACCACCACCGGCTGCGCACCGCCACCGCCCACCAGCAACAGATATCGCTCGATACGACGCGGATTGAAGTCCGCATCCAGCCCGCACACGATGAACACCGTATCGATATTGGCCGCGATCACCTGCTGGTGGTAATGCTCGCCGGCCGCTCCCCGCTTGATCGAGGTGCGCCGCGGCAGCAGCGCCACGATGCGCTTGCCCTCCATCAACACCCAGTCGCCCACCGCCGCACGCTCATGGCTGGGAAAGCGCGGCCGCTGCCACTCCGGCAACGACTCGGCCTTCAGGCTGGCCTCGGGCGTATCGGCCACCACATAGCCGGTACGGTGCTGCTCCACCACCCGCGCCGGCAGCGCCTGCGGATGCGCGGCGAAGACCGCCTGCCAGGACGCTTCTTCAGGCGGCCCCGGCCAGGGCCAGCCAATGGATTGGAGGGTGGGGTAATCGGGGGATGTGTCGCTCATGGGGCAATTCTAGCTGGCTGGCCACAGCGGCTTGTGCAAGCGTGTTGCTGCCCGGAGCCTGACGCCCCTTGACATCGTTGCCGATGCAAGCATGTCCGCCTGTCATATTTCCGATACCATGCCAAGTCTCACGCCTACAACCGGCCCATCGCATGTCCACAGCCCCGCAAAAGCCGCTCGCGATCCGTGAGCGTCTGTCCGAAGTCCGCTACGAAATCCGGGGCGAACTGGCACGGCGAGCGCGGGAGTTGGAGGCGCAGGGCCGCAAGCTGATCAAGCTCAATATCGGCAACCCGGGCGCATTCGGGTTCCGTGCGCCGGAGCATCTGCAGCGCGCCATCGCCGACGACATGGGCCGCACCGACCCGTACACCCATCAGCAAGGCCTGCCGGAGGCACGCGAAGCGGTCGCCAAGGCATATTCGCGGCGCCAGCATCCAGATGCGCATCCGGACCGCATCTTCATCGGCAACGGCGTCAGCGAGCTGATCGATCTGTCGCTGCGTGCGCTGCTCAACCCCGGCGACGAAGTGCTGGTGCCCTCGCCCGACTATCCGCTGTGGTCGGCCGCGACCATCCTCAACGACGGCCGCCCGGTGTATTACCGCTGCGCACCGGAGAACGGCTTCCAGCCAGACCCGGTGGAGATCGAGACGCTGGTGTCCTCGCGCACCCGCGCCATCGTGCTGATCAATCCGAACAACCCCAGCGGCGCCAGTTATTCGCGCGAGTTGCTGGAACGCATCGTGGCGATCGCCACCAAGCACAATCTGCTCTTGATGGTCGATGAGATCTACGACCAGGTGCTGTACGACGGCGCAGCGTTCGTGCCGGTCGCGCCGCTGGCCGGTGCGCACCCGTGCATCACCTTCAGCGGGCTGAGCAAGGTGCACCGCGCCTGCGGCTGGCGCGTGGGCTGGGCGTTGCTGTCCGGCGACCAGGCGCGCATCAACGACCTGCGCAATGCGATGGACCTGCTCGGCGCCTTGCGCCTGTGCGCCAACGTGCCGGGCCAGTACGCCATCGATGCGGCGGTGAACGGGCCCGACACCATCTCGGCGCTATGCGCGCCTGGCGGGCGTCTGTATGAAACCCGCCGCGCAGTGATCGACGCCTGCGCGGCCAGCGAGCATCTGTCGCTGGTGGTACCGGCCGGTGCGCTGTACGCATTCCCGGCAGTGGTGGGTGCGGCGGCGCGCAACTTCGATGACCATGCGTTCGCACTCGATTTGATGAATGAAGAAGGCGTGCTGGTGGTTCCCGGCTCCAGCTTCAACGTGCCGTATCGCCATCATTTCCGCGTGACCTTGATGCCGGAAGCCAGTGTGATGCGCGATGTGTTCGCGCGTATCGATCGTGCCTTGGCACGCCGCGCCGAAGCCGCCACCAAGGTGGTTCCACTCAAGCCACGCAGCGTGGCCTGATGGCTGCGCTTGGCACGCCGCTGCGCTATGTGGCGCTTGGCGATTCGTACACCATCGGCGAAGGCGTTGCGCCTGCCCAGCGTTGGCCATCGCAACTGGTCGACGGCTTACGTGCTTACGGTTGGAACGTGGCGCCGCCGCAGATCATCGCCACCACCGGCTGGACCACCGACGAATTGCAGGCCGGGATCGACGCGGCTGCACCGCAGGGGCCGTTCGCGTTGGTGAGCTTGTTGATCGGCGTCAACAACCAGTACCGCGGGCGCTCGTTGGACGAGTACCGCCAGCAATTCGATGCCCTGCTGCTGCGCGCAGTTGCATTCGCAAACGGCCACCCAGCACGCGTGTTCGTGCTGTCGATTCCCGATTGGGGCCTGACCCCATTTGCGCGCGCGCGCAGTGGCGATGCCGCGTTGATCGGTGCGCAGATCGACGCATTCAACGCGATCGCTGCCGACCGCTGCAGTGCGCATGCGGTGCGCTTTGTCGACATCACGGCCACCAGCCGCGATGGCGGCGATGCGGTGGACATGCTGGTGGACGACGGCTTGCATCCTTCCGGTGCGATGTATGCGCGTTGGACAGCACTGGCGCTACCGGCAGCGCGCGATGCGCTGGGGGCAGTTGGATCGTTGGACACACTCGTCTAAGCGTCGCTGGGCAACGCAGACTGTGCCGCCGCCAGGTGGCTGCGGCCAGCGCTCGGAATCAGGATCTAGCAACCTTCCGCTGCACATCTTGCATGCGGCCCACGCCCATCTGATGACTGCACGCTACGTGTAGGCAAGGCATCAGGTCAAAGCGTTGTCCTGCGCTTTTGTGCGCGGTGGATTTGCGCTCATGCGCTTTGCACCTGCCTGGCAGCGCGAGATGTCGCACCCAGTCTGTGCCAGTCGTCTTTTTGACGTCGATGCGGCAGGACCAGGCGCTGCGCACAGGCCTTTCAACACGCGCAATACGGAGACCCGGCACCGATGCATCCGCGGTCACGCACCGCATACTGCCAACCCGCCCTACCCCAACCAGCCCGGCAAGCCCTAAGCTAGCCTTGCAGCACGCCTGATTGCCAAGGAACGACATTGCACACCACTGCCACCCAACCGATGAGCCGCGCGCAGGCGTTGACGATTGCACGCGCATTTCTGCCGGCGCATCCGCTGGGCAACCGCTACGACTACTACTACACGCAAGCCAAGCTGCGCACCGACCCGCTGTATCCGGGCGTGCTGGCCGAGCTGCGCACCACCACTGCGCCAGTGCTGGATCTGGGCTGCGGGCTCGGCCTGCTGGCCCATGCACTTCGCGCCGATGGTCAGGCATTGGCGTATCACGGGGTGGATGTGGATGCGTCCAAGATTCGCCGCGCACGGCACATCGCGCAGCGCTCGAACCTGGACACTACCAAGTTCGAGGTAGTGGATCTGAGCGTGGCATGGCCGCAGCATCGGGGCAGCGTCACCATCCTGGACGTGCTGCAGTATTTGCAAGCGGACATGCAGGCCAGTCTGCTGCGCAGCGTGGCGCAGATGCTCACGCCCGGCGCGAAGCTGGTGATTCGGAGCGCACTGGGCGATGCCAGCAGCCGTGGCCGCACCAGCCGTGTCACCGACGTCCTGGCGCACCTGAGCGGCTGGATGCAGCGGATGCCGCGCAGCTATCCCACGCGCGACAGCCTGCAGGCGCATCTGGACGCGGCCGGTCTGCGCGCCACGTTTGCGCCGTTGTATGGCAACACGCCGTTCAACAACTGGCTGATCGTGGCCGAGCCACGCTAGGCACCGCGCTGCCTGCGACGAGCTACCCGTAGCGAGCAATCGTCGACTACACAGAGAGCGCGACGGAATTGCCGTGTACAGGCGGTACAGGGCCACCCAATACCGGCCGCGCCCGCCAGGCGGTGAGCGCAGTCGTTTTGTTCGTCGTGCTTAATCCGGCCGCCGCCCCACCAACCCACGCGCCTGCATCGCCTCCAGCACGCCGCGCAGGATGGTGAGGTTGTGGCCGTGCGCAGCGCCTTCATGCAGCAGCACGATGGCGCCGGGTTGCAGGTCGCGCACGATGCGGGCAATGGTGGTGTCCGGCTCGCAGCGCACGCCGTCGAAACCGCGCGCGCTCCAGGCCACCCGGGTCAGGCCGTGCGCGCGCAGCGGCGAGGCGACGAAGGGGTTGGTCATGCCGACCACCGAACGGTACAGCCGTGGCGCCTGGCCGGTGATGCACGCCAGCACGCGCTGCGCTTGGCCGATTTCCTGTGCCATCCGGCGCGGCCCCAGCGCCCAGAACCAGGCTTGCGGATGGGTGTGGCTGTGGTTGCCGATGCCATGCCCGCGACGCACCATGTCGCGCACCAGCTCGGGCCGCTGCTCGGCACGCGCGCCGACCACGAAGAACGTTGCCTTGGCATCGTAAGCATCCAGCAGGTCGAGGATGGCCGCGGTGTCGTCGGACGGGCCATCGTCGATGGTCAGCCACACCTGCGGCGCGCGACCGGGTAACCGGGCCAGCACCGGCGCGTACAGCCCCGCGCGCGGCAGGAACACCGGCACCACGAACAGCGCGTGCGACAGCAGCAGCGCAGGCAGCCCCCAGGCCCAGCCCAGATGCCACCACAGCAGTGCCACCGCTACCTGCGAGAGGGCCAACAGGCCTACCCAGCGGTAGGGGCGCGAAGGGGTGCGATACAGCGTTTCCGGCGTGGTCATGCCCAATGATGCCATGCGGCGTAGAATGCCCTGTCTCCACGCTGCCACCGAAGTACTGCCATGTCTCTCGATCCCGCCCTGCGTTCCCGTATCGATACGCTGCTGCAGTCCAGCCGCGTGGTGCTCTTCATGAAAGGCCAGCCCGGCATGCCGCAATGCGGTTTTTCGGCCAAGGCGGTCGGCGTGCTGGACGGCCTGGGCGTCGACTATGCCCACGTCAACGTGCTGGCCGACCAGGAAATCCGCGAGGGCATCAAGGCCTATGGCGACTGGCCGACCATCCCGCAGCTGTACGTGGACGGCGAGCTGATCGGCGGCAGCGACATCATCGTGCAGATGGCCGATAGCGGCGAGCTGAGCAGCATGCTCGGCCTGCAGGCGCCCGACCGCAGCCCGCCCAAGATCACCATCACCCCAGCCGCGGTCGAGATGCTCAAAGGTGCGCTGGCCGATGCGCCGGATGCCTCGCTGACGCTGGCCATCGATGCCAATTTCCAGCCCAATTTCCAGCTGGCGCCGACCAACCCGAACGCCATTGCGGCTGAATCCAACGGACTGCGCGTGCAGTTCGACCTGGCCAGCGCGCGTCGTGCCGACGGCATCACCATCGATTGGGTCGACGACATCCGCGGCCGCGGCCTGGCCATCGATAATCCCAATGCACCCAAGCCGGTGCAGGAGCTGTCGGTGCGCGACGCCGACGACCGTCTCAAGGCCGGCAGCCTGACCCTGGTGGACGTTCGCCCGGCCGACGAGCGCGCGCTGGCCACGGTGGCCGCACCGTTCCGCACGCTGGATGCGCACGAGCGCGCCGCCATCGAACAGTTGCCCAAGGACACCCCGCTGGCGTTCCTGTGCCACCGCGGCGGCCGCAGCCTGCAGGCCGCCGAACATTTCCGTGGCCTGGGCTTCACCAACGTCTACAACGTCACCGGCGGCATCGATTCGTGGTCGGACGAGGTGGACAACGGCGTGGCGAAATACTGAGCAAGACATCAGCGGTCGTCGCACGGTCGCGGCTGCCGCTCACCGGTCATGCTCCCTCTGCAGACTGCCGCGCTTGCGACGACTGCGTGAGCGCAGCTTGCTCAGAAGCAGGCTAGGCCGGCACACCGCATACCGAAACGGGCGCTCCCTGGAGCGTCCGTTTTTTCATGGATCAACCTGCACAAGGACATCGCTGCAATGCATACCCGCCTGCTCTCTGTCGCCCTGGCCGCGCTGCTACCGTTGGCCACCCACGCTGCCGAACCGTCGCGCGCGGTGCTGTTGGTCCAGACCTACGACAACCAACCGAGTGATGATCCGCTGGAATACATCCCGGTCTGGCTCGGCAAGGGCGTTGCCAAGGAATCGACCCTACCCAAGTCACTGCTGGGCCAGCCGTTGCAGGTCTTCAACGCAGGCGTTTCCACGGGCAACGTGCGGCTTGCGGCACTGACGGTGGACGACAACAGCATGTGCGGCGGCACCGCGAAGCTGCGCATCAAGGGCAACCCCACGCTGTCCGATTCGCCGCTGCTGTCGACCGTGGATGTGAATCCCGGCAAGCGCTTTGCCGGCCGCGCCGCCACCACCAGCGAACAGGCCGAGCTGTTCGCCCAGGTGAACAACACCGCGCAGCTGCGCAAGCGCGTCAAGCCGGCAGCCCTGGCGCAGGCGCTGGCCGCGTTCAATGCCGATCGCGCGCAGGATCTGGCGGCGCTGCAGATCGTCACCGATACCCAGCAACCGCAGCGACGCGTGGCGATCCTGACCTCCAACCATCCGATCGAGACCGGCAACCCCGACAACCCCACCGGCGTGCTCGTCGTCCTTGCGATCTTCGAGCATGACGGCAGCCGTTGGCAGTTCCGCAAGGGTCACGCTGCCAGCGGCTGCGACGATTGCGAAGACCTGCCGCTGCGCACGCATCTGCTGCAATTCGGCGATATCGACGGCAACGGCACGCTCGATTTCGTGCTGGCCGAAAGCGGCTACGAAAGTTACGGGTTTTATCTGCTGCTCGGGGAAGGCGCCAGCTGGCGTTCGGAAGCATTGCCGGGCGGCTGCTGATCGCCCTTGACTGCTCGCGCACTGCCTGGTGCGGCATGGGCATGGCGGAATCTTCTGCGTTGCGAGGTCCGCCTCTGTCCGGCTGCAGCAGCGTCGTTGCCCGCGCTGCGCGGCAGACCTCGAGCATCGGCATGCAGATGGCCGATGCCGGTCTTTAGCCGGCAAATCCCCCGTCATCCAGAAACTGCTGCTCTTCTGCCGTGGCCTCACGCCCCAGCACCGCATTGCGGTGCGGGAACCGGCCAAAGCGCTGAATGATGCGCTGATGCTCCAACGCCCAATGGGTGGTCTGTGGATCGCCCAATGCAGAGATCAGCTGCACCGCTCGCGCCTGCTCATCGGCGTCTTCGGCATGCTCGAAGGGCAGATAGAAAAACAGGCGCAGTTGCGCCGACACCTGTTGATCGAAGCCGCTGGCGAGCGCCTGTTTGGCGTGCCGCAGTGCCAGGCCATCGGTGGCATAGGCATGCGCGCTGCCGCGGAACGCATTGCGCGGAAATTGATCCAGCAGGATCAGCAAGGCCAGTGCGTCTTCGGCGCGCGCCATCCACTGCACGTACTCGCCCCGTGCGGCGGCAAAATGCTGCTCGCTGAAGTGCTGGCGAAAATTGGCATCGAAGGCATCGTTGTGCGTGAACCAGCGGGCCGCACCGGCCAGCTCCCAGAAAGCCAACACCACATCGGCCTGCTTGTTGCGCTCTGTTTTGGCAATCATCGGCACACCCCCTGACGAATTCGGCATAGCATGCACGGGTGCATGTGATGAGCCCGCCGCTCTCAACCTCCAGCACTTGGCAAGCACGCCGCCGACGACTAGGTTGGCGGCTGACGTTTTCGTTTTACCGGGGAAATCCATGCGTTCCATCCTGTTCGCCGCGCTGGGCGCGGCGGTGCTGTGCGGGCCTGCGTCTGCGGCATCTGCAGCATCGCGCTTCGTGCAAGATCCCTACCCCAGCACCTATCGCGCGCTCGCGTCCGCTCCGGTGCTGATCCGGCACGCCACCGTGCTCACCGGCACCGGCGAGCGGCTGGACGATGCCGACGTGCTGCTGCGCGATGGCAAGGTGGCTGCGGTGGGCAAGGCGCTCGAGGCGCCCGCAGACGTGCGCCGTATCGACGGCACCGGCAAGTGGGTGACCCCCGGCATAATCGATGTGCACTCGCATCTGGGCGTGTATCCCAGCCCGGGCGTCAGCGCGCATAGCGACGGCAACGAGATGACCGCACCGGTGACGCCCAACGTATGGGCCGAGCACTCGATCTGGCCGCAGGACCCAGGCTTAGGCACTGCGCTTGCCGGCGGCATTACCTCGCTGCAGGTGTTGCCGGGCTCGGCCAATCTGATCGGCGGGCGCGGCGTCACGCTCAAGAACGTCGCCTCCACCACCTACCAGGGCATGAAATTTCCCGGTGCACCATGGGGCCTGAAGATGGCCTGCGGCGAAAACCCCAAACGCGTTTACGGCCAGAAAGGTGGCCCCGGCACGCGCATGGGCAACGTGGCCGGCTACCGCGCTGCGTTCATCGACGCGGCCGAGTATCTGCAGAAGAATGCACCGAAAAAGAAAACCGCCAAGAAGCGCCATTGGTGGAGCCGCGGCGGCGACAACGACAGCAGCGGCGATGCCGGCGGCAAGCGCGATCTCAAGCTCGACACACTGGCCGGTGCCATCAACGGCGATATCCGCGTGCACATCCACTGCTACCGCGCCGATGAGATGGCGACCATGCTGGATCTGTCCAAGGAGTTCGGCTTCCACATTGCCGCCTTCCATCACGGCGTGGAGGCGTACAAGCTGGCCGACCGCCTGGCGCAGGACAACGTCTGCGGCGCGCTGTGGGCCGACTGGTGGGGCTTCAAGATGGAAGCCTTCGACGGCATCCAGGAAAACATCGCGCTGGTCGATCGCCCCGCCAACAGCTGCGCCATCGTGCATTCGGATTCGGAAGAAGGCATCCAGCGGCTCAACCAGGAGGCCGCCAAGGTGATCGCCAACGCGCGCCGCAGCGGCATGGAGATTCCGCCAGAGCGCGCCATCCGCTGGCTCACCAGCAATGCTGCCAAGGCGCTGGGCATCGAGCAGCAGACCGGCGCACTGGAGCCGGGCAAGATGGGCGATGTGGTGGTGTGGAACGGCAACCCTTTCAGTTCGTATGCGCTGGCCGAACAGGTGTATATCGACGGCGCGCAGGTGTATGACCGGCACAATCGCGCACTGCAGCCGGTGTCGGACTTCATGCTTGGCCAGGAGGTGGCACGATGAGCCGCGCAACCGTTGTGCGCCCGCGTTTGCGCGCGCTCGCGGCGCTGGTGATGGCCACGCTGGCATTGCCGGCCTTCGGGCAGCAGGTGTTGATTCGCGGCGCCACCGTGCACACGGCCACCGCGCAAGGCACCCTGCAGAACACCGACGTGCTGGTGCAGGGCGGCGTGATTCGCGCCATCGGCCGCAACCTGGCAGTACCCACCGACGGCCGCGTGGTCGAAGCAAAAGGCCGCCCACTGACGCCGGCCTTGTTCGGCGGCATTACCGAGATCGGTATCGAAGAAGTCTCCGGCGAAGAAAGCACCGTGGACAGCGGCGTCAAGCTGGCCGATCAACCGATGCGCCCGGAATTCGACGTCACCCTGGCCTACAACCCCGATTCGGTGCTGGTGCCGGTGGCGCGCGTGGAGGGCATCGGCTTCACCGCGTTGGGGGCGACCACCAGTGGCGCCTTCATCGCTGGCCAGGGCGGCATCGTGCGGCTGGATGGCAGTCCGGATCCGGTAGGCCCGCCTGCCTTGTTCCTTCGCATCGGTGCAGCGGCGTCCGATCTCACCGGCAGCTCGCGCGCGGCGCAATGGATGTTGCTGGATCAACTGGTCGCCGAAGCACGCGGGCGTATCCCGGCCGATTCGCCGCATGCACTGCTGGCCCCGGTTGGACGCGGTGTACTCGCAAACTATCTGGCCGGCCACGGTCGCATCGTGGTGCAGGTGGAACGCGCAGCCGACATCCGCCAGCTATTGCGCTGGGCGCAGCGCGAAAAGGTGCGCATTGCCATTGCCGGCGGTGCCGAAGCCTGGAAGCTCGCGCCGCAACTGGCGCAGGCCAAGGTCCCGGTGTTGGTCGACGCGCTGGCGGATCTGCCATCGACCTTCGACCAGATTGGCGCGACGCTGGAAAACGCCGCACGTCTGCGCGCTGCCGGCGTGGAGGTCAGCTTCACCCAAAACGGCGATGCTTCGCACAACGCGCGCAAACTGCGCCAGCTGGCCGGCAATGCGGTCGCCAATGGCTTGCCATGGGAATCCGGCCTGGCCGGTCTGACCCGCGTGCCGGCGGACATCTTCGGCGTGGGCGATCGCATCGGCAGCATTGCGGTCGGCAAGCAGGCCGATCTGGTGCTGTGGGAAGGCGACCCGCTGGATGTGGCGCATTATGCCGAGCAGGTCTGGCTGGGCGGCCACGACATGCCGATGCGATCGCGCCAGAGCGAGCTGCGCGACCGCTACATGCAGCAGCCCGGCCCGCTGCCGCGCGCCTATCTGAAGTAGGCGTGCGGTGGTTGCTCAAGCGCCACCTGAGCATGGTCTTTCATCGTTGGTGTACCGGCACAGCGGGTACCGGCACACCGCTTCACCGCTTGGCTGCTGTGCACAGGCGATGTGCTGTCATGGCGTCCTGCCGCACCTTGCTGGCGGCCTTCGCTCTAGTGATGTTTCCCACAAGGCCTATCGCATGTTTTCGGTTTCGCTCCTGACAGCGCGTTGCCGCCTTGGCGTCTTGCCCCGGCACATGCCACGCGCCCACCTCGCCGTTGCACGACCGTGAGCTCGCTCTTCCACGGTAGCGGCTTGCGTTCGATCGATCGTGCGGTGTTGCGCCAGGCGCCTGCCAATCTGCAACGCGGCATGGAAGCGGTGGGCGGGCGCCTGATTCTCACTGCCGATGCGCTGCTGTTTCAGCCGCATGCATTCAATGTGCAGTGCCAGTCGCTGAGCGTGCCCTTGCGGCAGATCGTGGCGATGCAGCCCTGCTGGACGCGCCTGTTCGGCCTGCTGCCGATCGCGCCGACATCGCTGGCAGTACGGCTGGATGACGGAAACCAATACCGCTTCGTGATCGGCAAGCGCACGCAATGGATGGCGGACATCGCCTCGGCACGGGATGCCTTGCGCTGAGCGATGCAACATCGCCGGTGCCTCGCACAAACCGCTGGCAGGGCGACTGTTCACTGCCAGGGCCGCAAGCGGCCGGTGATCCGTGCGGCATGTCCGCTCGTGCAGCGCATTTGCCGTCCGCCCTCCACGCCAACCGACAACGGTTCCTGGCGTTTTGGTAGCCTCTCCATGGCAGACGCCAGAACTGCTTATTGCAGTTACCCACTGTGGCGACGGTCAGCGATGCCCGCAAGTAACCAACGACTCTACCTTGATCGCTGGAATTTCGAACAGTGCGCACAGTCTCCATCTTCAGCACTCGCCTGGCATCGCGCGCACGCATCGCGACCACGCCTTGCTTCCGGACACTCACCCGCATGCCTCGCAATCGCCCACATACCTTCGCCTGTGCACTGCTGCTCTATGCCGGCGTCGGTACACCTGCGCTGGCCGACTTCGGGATCAGCCGCAGCGGCGACCGCGTGATCGTCGACAGCGGCGCCGAGCTGGTGTTTGCGGTCGATGCCCGTCATGGCGACATCGTGTCGATGCGTTATCGCGACAACGAACTGCAGACCACCGAATCGAAGGGCTCGCACATCGCTTCGGGGCTGGGCAGTGCCAGTGTGGATGCGCGCATCGTTGGCGAGACGATCGTGGTCTCGGCCAAGGCCGGCGACTTGGTCCAGTACTACATCGCGCGCAAGGGCCGCAACGCGATCTACATGGCCACCGATGCGCCAAGCTTGCTGCCGGTGGGCGAATTGCGCTTCGTCGCCCGCTTGAACGTGTCCACGTTGCCGAATGCGCAGCAGGAGCCCGATTCCAATGTCGGCAAAGCGATCGAAGGCAACGATGTCTTTCTGTTGCCGGATGGGCGCACCAGTTCCAAGTTCTATTCCGCACGTCGAACGATGGACGACCAGGTGCATGGCGTCAGCGGCTCTGGCGTTGCCGTGTTCATGCTGATGGGCAACCGCGAGCGCAGCGCGGGCGGCCCGTTCTTCAAGGACATCGCCACGCAAAAAACCAGCGTGACGCATGAGCTCTATCACTACATGTATTCCGATCACACCCAGACCGAAGCGTTTCGCGGCGGCCTGCACGGTGTGTACGGGCTGCTGTTCACCGATGGAAGCGCGCCGTCGGGCGCGCAGCTGGACACCGCGTTCGTCGATGCCACGCTGGGCCTGAGCGGTTATTTGCCGGCAAGCGGGCGCGGCACCGTGAGCGGGCACGTCGGCGGCGTGCTGCCGGGCCAGCCGGCTGTCATCGGTCTGCGCAACGCGCAGGCGCAGTACTGGGCCACTGCCGATGGCAGCGGCGACTACCGGGTGACGGGTGTTCGCCCGGGCAGCTATCGCGTGACGCTTTACCAGAACGAACTGGACGTCGCACAACGCAACATCGAGGTTTCCGCCGGCGCCACTGCGCACGCCGCACTGCAGGCAGTCGTCTTGCCGGGCACGGTGAAGTGGCAGATCGGCATTCCCGATGGCACGCCGGCAGGGTTCAGACATGCGGACCTGTTACCGCGGGCGCACCCTTCCGATGCGCGCATGCACTGGTCTGCGGTGACCTATACCGTGGGATCGAGCAGCCTGAGCAGCTTCCCCGCGGTGCAGTGGCGCGGCATCAACACCCCGAGCCGGATCGACTTCACCCTGCCCGCCGACGAAGTGCGCGGCTATCGCCTGCGTATCTTCGTGCCGTTGGCACAGGGCGGCGCACGTCCGCAGATCAGCGTGAATGCACGCTGGAACGGACCGGTGCCTGCCGCGCCCATGCAACCAAAGACGCGCGGCACCGCGCGTGGCAACAACACCCTGTACGAAGTGGACATCCCCGCCGCTGCGTTGCAGGCCGGCAACAACCGCATCGAGATCGGCATTGCCTCCGGCTCCCCGGACAACGGTTACCTCAGCCCGGCAATCGTGTTCGACAGCATCCAGCTGGTGGCGTTATAGCAGCGTCCGAACACACGATCCGCGCCGCAGCCAGGCACGCGCGGCTGGTGCGTGGCGCCGGCGTGCAGCGCTCAGCCGTTCCGATGTTCTTCGCACCCGCACCGCCCGTTTAGCGGCACATTGCCAGCCGCTCCAGATCTGCGCGCCGGCACGTCCGCGACCACATGCCGCGCAGAGGCAGTCATCCATGCATCGCTCACCGTGAGCTCGCTCGAAATCCGATGCCGAGGCGACAGGCGCCACACACGGCACGTCGTTGTCATGTGCGCAGCGAACTACGCGGACAGTCACTGGCGCACAACGCACAGGCGGCGAGTCGCCAATCTCTGACAAAACCGTGTGCGTGCCGACCGGCACCGCCGACACGCACAACACCGCTGCGGCGGCGCTTACTTCGCATCCAAGGTCGCGCTGACCTTGGCCCATCCATTGCCGCGTACCACTTCAAAGCCCGCTTCGGCCGCGTGCAGATACATGCTGTTGCTGTAGCGGCCATCCTTGGAGCGGTTGTTCTGCAGCCAGGTCAGAAACGGCTTGGCATCCACGTTGAGGCTACCGCTGGTCTTCAGCGTCGGCTGGCCGGCAGTCCCGGTCGGGATGAAGGTGTAGACGTAATAGCCGGCGCCGGAATTGAAGCCTTCCCACAGGTCGAAGGTACGCCCGCCTGCGGTGATGACCTTGGTCGCAGTCACCGTGCCGACCGGCCAGGAATTGTGGTCGCCCCAGATCATTACTTCCAGCTGCGGATTGCCCTTTGCGGTGTCCCAGCGAAAGAAGATGTCGTAGGCGAAATCACCGGACAGGTTGGTGCCGCCTGCGCTGTAATTGAATTTGAATGGCAGCGAGCTGATCGAGGAGATCTGCTTGGGGAACAGCGTGTCGGTGGTCGGATTCCAGTTGTAATGCCAGCCGCGCACGATCGCGGGATAGCCGTAGAGGTTGTAGTCGGCGAAGTTGAAGGTCACCGTCAACTCCGGCGTACTGCCGGTGCCGAACGTCCCCTGGATGATGTTGTTGGGATCGTTGAAATTGTTCACCCACGCATAGTGGTTGCCAAAGATCTTGTACGGGCCGGCGAGCGCCACCGGGGTGAGCGCGACCAGACCGAAGGCGAGCGCCGCGGTCCACCAGCGCGCGGCGCGCCGCCGTTTGGTCGGCGCCTGGGCGCACGTCTGGACAAGGGAGCTGGATGGGCAGTTGTGCATAGTGACTCTCCGTATGATTCAACGCGGCGGCGCTGGTGCAGCGCCGTCGGGACCTGCCGTGCGGCAGCCGGGGTTGGACCCTAGCAGCGGCGCCGCGCGGGGAGCTATAACGATTCCGGCGGCGCCACCCGGCCAAGCGCGATAGCGGGCGCCACCTTGCACTTGGAGCGTGCGCTGGCTAGCACTTAGGTCACAGGACGCGGGCGCAGCGGCAGGTTTCGCGCGAAGACGCCCGGGCGTGGGGGCGGCGAATGGTGCATAGCCACATCCGCATCGGCCGTGTTCGCACGTGCCAGGCGGCGTCGCTTGCGCATGCAATGTCTTTGCACGCAGTGCCGCGTCGCTGCCACCGGTCTGCATCAGTCCGGCCGCCATCCGCGCGGTCGGTGCCCGGAACAAGCCCCACCTCAGGCCTACGCGGCGGGGCCGTTTTGCGATAGCGTTCGCACTACAGACAACGCAACAGCCGGAGGGGGCGACGATGCGTATCGGAATCGTGGTGGACAGCGCGTGCGATCTGCCGCAGGACTTCATCCAACGTCACAACATCGTTGTATTGCCGATCAGCGTGCGCATCGGCGAGGCGGTGCTGGCCGATCACCGCGACGAGGAAGCCACGCTGAGCTTTCTGCAGGCGCACGTGGCCGAGCGCGGGCACGAAGCGGAAACCACGCCGTTCTCGGTCAGCCAGATCCGCGATCTGTTCCTGCAACGACTGGTCATCGACTACGACCATGTGTTCTGCCTGACCATTTCCAAACTCCGCAGCCAGATCTTCGACAACGCGATGCAGGCCAGTTTCGCGATCCTCAACGACTACAAGCCGATCCGGCAGGCCGCAGGCCACACCTCGCCGTTCGCGCTACGGGTGATCGACACGCTCAACCTGTTCGCCGGCCAGGGCATCACCGCCGTGGAAGCGGCCCGCCTGCGCGACCAGGGCCAGAGCGTGGCGGCCATCCGTACTCGTCTGGAACAGCTGGCCGAGCACACCTATGGCTACATGATTCCACGCGATCTCTATTACCTGCGCGCCCGCGCGCGCACCAAGGGCGATCGCAGCGTCGGCCTGATCGGCGCCGCGCTCGGCAGCGCGCTGGACATCAAACCGGTGCTGCGCGCCTACCGCGGCGTCACCGAGCCGGTGGCCAAGCTCAAGGGTTTCGAACCTTCGGCCGAAAAGCTGTTCGGCTTCACCGTGCCCAAGATTCGCGACGGCCTGATGACGCCCACGGTGTGCGTGGGCTACGGCGGCGAGCTGGCCGAGCTGCATGCCCTGCCCGGCTACGCCGCACTGCAGGGCGCCTGCCAGACCCACGGCGTGGAACTCCTGGAAAGCGTGATGAGCCTGACCGGCATGGTCAACGTCGGCAAGGGCGCCTTGGCGGTCGGATTTGCCGCCGAGCCACACGCGTTTTCGGCCTGAGACGTGGCCGAGGGTGCGCTACCCTCGCCGCTCGCCAGACACGCCGTCAATCCACCGCGAGTCGATTGCTGCGTTCATGCCGCCAACGCTGACGCTAGCGACGAGGGCACCGCGCCAGGCAGCTTGCTGATGGCCACCTTGAATGAGGCGAAATCCAGCACAGATGGCTGCCGTCCCATGGCCGCAGCCACGCCGCAATTTACACAGCGAACGACCTGCTAGAGATCGTAGGACAGCACGTCTTCGAAACCGAACGTGTCGAAATTCTCGATGCGCGAGGGATACAGGCGACCGACCAGATGATCGTATTCGTGTTGCACCACGCGTGCGTGGAAGCCTTCGGCGTCGCGCTCGATCGGGCTGCCGTCGGGTGCGAAGCCGCGGTAGCGAATGAAGCGATAGCGCGGAATCACTGCGCGCAGGCCGGGAATCGACAGACAGCCTTCCCAGCCGTTTTCCATTTCTTCCGACAGCGGTTCGATCTGCGCGTTGGCCAGGGCCGTGCGCGGCACTGCGGGCGCTTCGGGATAGCGCTCGCTGGCGTCGAAACCGAACACCATCAATTGCAGATCCACCGCGATCTGCGGTGCTGCCAGACCGACGCCACGCGCAGCGTCCATGGTTTCGAACATATCGGCCACCAGCGTGTGCAACTCGGCGCTTCCCAGGTTGGTGACCGGTGGTGCCACGCGTAACAGACGCTTGTCGCCCATGCGGATAATTTCGCGAATCATGCGGGTGCTCCTGACGATCGTGGCGTGGATTCTAGAGGGGCTGACGACCGGTAGCGAACAGGTGCAGGCGCTGCAATGGTACGCAAGCGCGGCAGCGTACGAGCGGTCGCTGCCGCGCTTGCGCATGCCCGGCTCCGGGCACCGCTCGCGCCAGCGCACGGTGCGTACAGTCACCTTGTCTTGCCGCGCTCAACAGGTGCCGTGCATGCGCAAGCGGGCGTGTAACAAGCTTGTTCATCGCCCTGTGCATAAGCGTACTGCGTCTATCGTCAGCGCTGCGGCCAACGTAACGGAGCACACCAGCTTCGCGCCGGTTGAACCGGCTCAAACATGTCAGCGGCCAATGCGTTGACCGGCCTCGTCCAGCACGCGTTCGCCGTCTTCCTTGATGAAGCCATGCGTGGCTGGCGGCAACAGGTCGAGCACCCGTTCGCAGGGACGGCACAGGCGCGTGCCGCGCGCGGTCTGGACGAATGGGCGGTTGATCAGGATCGGATGGGCGAGCATTGCGCTCAACAGTGTCGCATCGTCCAGGGTGGGATCGTCCAGTCCCAGTTCCAGATAGGGCGTGCCTTTCTGGCGGATGGCCTCGCGGACCGTGATGCCGGCAGCGGCGATGAGCGACTGCAGCGTCTGGCGGCTGGGCGGATGCTGCAGGTAGTCGACGATCTGCGGTTCGACGCCGATGTGGCGCATCAGGGCAAGGGTGTTGCGTGAGGTTCCGCAACCGGGATTGTGGTAGATGACGGCGTGCATGGTGGCCTGGCGCTGGGTTGGCTGGTGGATGGCGGGGCCGGCAACGGATGTCCGGACGACGACCAGACCGGCCAGTGTACGAGTGGCGTCCGGGGATGCCGAGCGCCGGGCCACGGCGTGCGCTGGCGCCTTGGTGACGGGCCGGCGGAAGTGAATTCCCAGACTGCAATCCTGCCGATGACTTTTTCAGGTTGTCGCTTCGCATTCGACGGCGAATGTGTCAAAAGATTGACACGAATCACGGATTCATGATTCAGTCATGAACAGACTGAAACGGAAGGATTCTCCCGAGCGCCGGTGTCAGCACGGCGTTTTTTCCCCTGTTGGACCCAAGGAAACCCCAACGATGATGAGCTTTCGCAAGCCCGGATGGATGCTGTCCGGTGTGTTGTGTGTCGCATGCCTGCCGGCGATCGCTGCAGCGCAGCAAGCAGCTACCAGCAGTTCCAAGGTCGGTATCGACCCCACCACCGGCAAATTGCGCCCGCTGACCGACGCCGAGAGCGCGGCGCTGGATCAGCAGGCGGCTACAGCCGCCTCCGCAGCACGCAGCAGCGCCGCACGCACCGCGGTTCCGCAGACCGAAGCGGGGTTCAGCCGACATACGTGTAAAAATGACTCGCAGAATCCAATTTCTTTTGTGAAAACATGAAGTTGCCAGATAAAACGGCGCTTCCATCGCTCATCCACTACCTCGTCCCTTTCGAGGTTCGGCACGCTGCAACTGTCTTGCGGCGACTGTGCGAGACCGGTCGGTCGCAGTGTGGGTAATACACGGATGCCGCCGGCTTCACAGCAGAGCACGCAAGGACTATTCGGCAGTACACGCTGCCGGGATTGAGAGTCGGCAGGAATCTGCGAAAAAATTATTTAATAACAGCAAGTTATCCCACATTTGGCTGTTTTTTTGCACGAATCCCTGCCAACCCTGTTGAAGGCCTGGTACAGCCGGTTCTTGCGGCTGTAGTTGCCTAGCTTACGCATCAGCGTCGAGGCCGCGATCTTGCCGGTCTTGATCGAGAGCACGACCTGCATCAGGCCCTTCCAGTGGGTCTCGATCAGATCCCAGTCGGCAGTGTCCCGGAACAGCGCATCGATGTATTCGTAACGAATGTCCTCATCGGGGCGGAACCTGCCGACCCTCATCCTGACAATCGATGACACACTCTAGGGGCCAGGATCATTTTCGATGGCTTCTCGAATCTTTCGGATGCGAGAAGCCTCTATAGACATACTGTAAGGTCGCGCGCCACGCTTGATACCGAACGCGCGGACTCGCTCGTGAAGCGTTTCGGCAGCACCGTAGCGGTTGGTACTTACATCCGTTCCCGCGATGTCTGGCTGCTTTTCCAGTACTCTATCGATTGAGGCGCGGGACTCGGCATGCTTGTAAAAGATGGCGGGTAGAATTTCCATTCCCTGAATATATTCCATGCCATTGATTTGCTCCGCCCTATCTTCATCGGCGAAGCACTGGCCGTAGTCATGCAGCCGCTGGTGTAGGTTATCAAAGAAGTTGGACTTATGAAAGGCATGCAAGGTGAAGTCCAAGCAAAATTGCTGGCATCCTATCTTGGACTTTTGTGCAGCCACATCGATTATCGCCATTGAAGCCGAATCGCCAAACTCATCTTTTAGGTCCGAAATAAATTCTGGGTATCCATTCAAGATTAATGGCTCGTTGTTCTTGCCCCGCTTGAGCGCCTGCGCTGTCTCCATGACAAGCAACGACTTGCGACCGTCATCGTGTGTCCTGACGTCGATAGCGATTCGGTGCGAGCCCCTCGAGTCCAGAATTGAGATTGAACGCCAGCTAGGCTCATGGGTAGCTGCCAGCGTTGCCCTAAATTCCGCTGGCGATTTTGCATATCCCAAATTCAGTCCGGGATACTTGGCGTTATATGTCCTGACTAGGACCGCCAAGTTTTTTGCATCGAGATTACTTATCTCACGAGTCGGCTGGCTGTGAGTGACAGTGTCCAGCACCCTTTGTGCATAGTGCGCCAACTCAGGATTGATGTTCGGACGCTCAAGCGCCTCAGACAACGCCTTAGCTTTTTTTCTGGCGCGCGGGGGGAGGTTCAAAAATTCAGCTCGCAGGGGAGGTGAAGAGGGCGAGGTGCCGTATGCATCTTCTCCAGACGCCGGGACGGCGGGGACGTTCTGAGTCTGCGTGAATCTGGTGTGCTCTGTAGCGTGGGCTGCATAATGCTCAGGTGAGCCTGCCAAGCTCTGCTTTGAAGCGCATAGACCCATGTCAATCTCCTGCAGTGACTGTAGAAGCGAGTTTGGCGAGAATCGCTCGCTTTCGCGGTGGCTCACCGAAGCCCTGGGTGGGAAGGCGAAGTATTGACGCGGGGGAATCCCGAGCCTTCGCCAAGCGGCTGATCATCTGCCTACCGGCATTGCACCGGCTGCGATGGCGTTTTCGGGTTCGCCAAGGGGGTGCGCGGTGGCCGCAGTTGCTCCAGTAACTGTTCCAGCGTGCCCAGACGTACCGTGGCACGCAAGGTGTCCGCCTCGGCGTGTTCCCGGCGCTGGCGCTCTTCGACCAGCTCGGTCCGCGCCGCAGCCAGTTCGGCGCGCACACCTTCCAGCGCCTGGACATCTTGGGTCCAGCGCACTTGCAGGGCTTGGTGCTCGACGGCCGTCAGGCGCAGCGCGTCGCGCTCGCGTTGCTGGGCGTCGGCCTGCTGGCGTGCCTGCGCCAGTTCCCGCTCCAGGCGGGTCTGCCGTTCCAGCCGCTGGCCGTTCTCCCGGTTGAGCTGCATCAGGTCGTGGTTCTTGGCGGTCAGCGCCTCGTTGGTCTGCCGTAGGGCAACCTGCAGTTCCTGTACCTGATGCTCGTGCCGGCGTTGTTCCTGCTCACGCTGGTCCTTGACCGAGGTGCGGTAGTGCTCCAGGGCTTCCCTGGCGTGTTCGTGCTTGTGCTCCAGCGACTGGGCATGACGTTCGTGCTCCACCAATCGCGCCGTGAGGCCCGCGATTCGCTCCTGCAGTTGGGCCAGTTCGGTAGTGCGGCTGGCCACCTCGCTCCTGGCGGCGTCGCTCGCCTCGCGTTCGGCCTGCTGTGCTATCTCTGTGCGCTGCAGCTGCGTGCTGAGTGAGTCAGCCTCGTGTCGGGCCTGCTCCAGCGCTTGGGTACGCTCCTGGAGCTGCGCCTGGAAGCGCGCCTGAGCTTGCGCCACGACCGTGTCAGCCTCGGCGTGCAAACGCTCGGCGAGGCGACTGACTAGATCTCCTGCAGCGCTTCGGTGATGGCCACCTTGGCGCCGGGATGCTGTCCTTCCTCGTCTTCCAACTCCCTCAGATAACGGTGGATGGTGGTCTTGGACCCCGTGTTGCCCAGCGCCACCCGCACCGCGTCCACGGACGGATGCGTGCCCGTGGCGCGCAGGCGATCGCGGGCACGTTGCACCTCGCTTTTGTACAACCCGGACCTTGCCATCCGTCACTCCACGTATTTCGTAACGTATTACATACCATGTAATTACATACTACCGAACGCACTATACCGACCATCGGTGCGCACTGAGCTAACGCGGGATAATATTGAATTATCC
>NZ_JAGHWU010000019.1:0-70481 GCF_017746145.1 Xanthomonas sp. D-99
TTGTTCAGACCTTCCCTAAGGCTTGGCCCCGATGGGCAAATGTGGCTTGCCAGCACGACTGGACTTCAGCGCTGGGATCCAAAGACAGATGCTTTCGTCATGGTGCAAGGCGCGCCTTCCTCAACGAATTATGTGGTCCGCTTCACCGACTCAGGTGTGGTGTGGATCGGGCTGATGGGCGAGCTGCGGCGCTATCTCTGGGATGGCACGCGACTTACACACCTGGACACCATCGGCGGAGCGCAGGATTTCCCAATGGTGGCACCGAACGGACTTGTAGTCGACGCAGCGGGCGTGGCCTGGGTGTCGAGTGCGCGCGGTCTGATCAGGGTGGACCCTGCCAGCAAAATGGTGCGGATCTACGGTGTGCATGACGGGCTTCCCAATCAGCAATTTCAGGAAAACACGCTTGTACAAGCAAAGGGTGGGCAGATTCTAGGCGGAACGCCTGATGGTGTTGTGCTGTTTGACCCAGCTCAAATGCGTCCGAACACGCGCCAACCGCCGCTGTTGATTGAGCGGGTGGGGTTGCGCCGTGGAGAGCGCGGACTGGATGTGACTGGCGTTGAGCCGCTAGAACTGCAGGATGGCGATCGCGACCTGCATATCGTCGCGCGCATGCCGACCTTTACGCATTCGGAGTCGACTAGCTACCGCTTCCGCCTGAGCGGCTACGACCCGGACTGGATCGATGTCGGGCCCAGTGGCGAGCGCCTGTTTTCGCGTCTGCCTTCGGGCCGTTACACGCTGGAAGTGCAGGGGCGCACCGCAGACGGTATCTGGTCGGCGAGCCAGACATTACGTTTTCAGGTGTTGCCGCCATGGTGGCTGTCGTCGTGGGGTTTAAGCCTGCTGGCCTTGCTGACGGTGTGCGTGATCGCCGCCGCCATCTTGTTGTACCGCCGTCGGTTGCGTCGCTTGAATGCGTGGCAGCTCGCGATGCACAAGCAGGAAGTGGCCGAGCAGGCGTCTCTGGCCAAGACGCGTTTTCTGGCGACGCTGGGCCACGAAGTGCGTACGCCGATGACGGGGGTCTTGGGCATGAGTGAGCTGCTGCTCAAGACCTCGCTGGATATCAAGCAGCGCAGTTACACCGAGTCCATCCGCCGCGCGGGCGCGCATTTGTTGCGGTTGGTCAACGATGCGCTGGACCTTGCGCGCATCGAATCCGGACGGCTGGAGCTGGATGTGGAGCCGTTTTCGGTGCGTCAGCTCGTGGCTGAGGTCGAGGCGTTGATGGCGACACTGGCGCAGGAGCGTGGCCTGCGCTTCAGCCTGGAAATCGGGCTGCTCGGCGACATCACTGCCAGCGGCGATTGCACCCGTATCCGGCAGATCCTGCTCAATCTGCTCAATAACGCGATCAAATTCACCGAGCGCGGCGTGGTCGGTTTGAAGTTGACCACGCTCGGTTCCTATCAAGGCCTGCGCTTTGAAGTGGCCGACACCGGGCCCGGCATCAACGTCGAACAGAAAGCGCGCCTGTTCCAACGCTTCGAGCAAGGCGATGGTGCCAGGACCACTTCGCGCTACGGCGGCAGCGGCTTAGGTCTGGCGATCTGCCAGGAGCTGGCGATCGCCATGGGCGGGCAGATCGAGGTGATCAGCCGGCTGGGTGCGGGGACGCGCTTTGTGGTGGAGTTGCCGCTGCGCTGGGTGGCTTCCAACGCCGCACTCGGTGGCCAGACCGCGCATGCCGAGACGGCTGTCAAACCGCAGCGCATCCTGCTGGTGGAAGACGACCCGACCATCGCCGAGGTCATCGTCGGCCTGCTGCAAGCGCAGGGACACTCGGTCGTGCATGCCCCGCATGGCCTGGCGGCGTTGACCGAAGCGGCCGACAACACGTTCGATCTGGCGCTACTGGACCTGGATCTGCCCGGGCTGGATGGCTTTGCGTTGGCACGGCAACTGCGGGTATTCGGCTACGACATGCCGTTGATTGCCGTGACTGCACGCGCCGATGAGGTCGCCGAACCAAGTGCGCAGGAAGCGGGCTTCGACGCCTTCCTGCGCAAGCCGCTCACTGGCGACATGCTGGCCGACAGCATTGCCGAAGCGTTACGTCGCAAACGCTAACAAGCCGTGCCGATGTCCTGTCACCGGAGCAAACGCTCAGGTGTCATGCGGCGCGTTCGCCCGCATTGGGCTGCTCGAACAGCGATGCGGGTCGCGATGGTCTCGGCAGGCGAAAGGGCGTTGCAGGTGTCCTGCCAACCGAAGCGCGGCGGGCGGTCGCATCGCATGCAGGCTTCGGCGGATGCATTGTTGGGTCCGCTTCCCGCAAACCCTGTAGCGTGCAGTGGACTGACCAATGACCCTGCCGCACATGCGTCTTGCGGCCTGAGCGCACGCGCAGAACGCGCGTAGCGTGCTTGCCCGCATCGCGCGTGGCCCGCACTATGCGCCGACTTGTCGTGAAGTTGATCCGGTGCGCTTTCTATCCTGCTTGCCCCATCGGCTGCTCGCTGTGCTCTGGGTGTGCCTGTGTCTGGCAGTGCTTCCGGTGCAGGCGCGTACGCCCGCAACACCGGTGCCCATCCAGCTGACGATCGCCGACGGGCTGCCGTCGGACACGATCAATCAGTTGGCCGAGGACAAACAGGGATATCTGTGGCTTGCCAGCGATGACGGCTTGGCCAGATTCGATGGCCGCAACTACCGGATCTGGCGGATGGAAGATGGCCTGACCAGCAACGTGGTCTGGACCATCTGTGTCGATGCCGACGATCGGGTGTGGATGGGTTTCGAGGACGGCGGCGTCGGCTATCTGGAAGCGAACACACGCACGTTCAAACGACTGGAAGATCCGCAGTTCCCGGAATTGCGCGACGCCACCCTGTGGTCATTGGCGCAAACGCCCAACGGCGATATCTGGATCGGCACCGCCAAGCAAGGCCTCTATCGTTACCGGCCCGACGGTCGCATGCAGCACTTTTCTGCAAAGGCCGGCGATGCCGCCAGCTTGCCGTCCGACAATATCGTTGGTCTGGAAGTTGCGCCCGACGGCGGCCTGTGGATCGGCACCTGGGGCGGGCTTGTGCACTGGGATGGTCGACGCCTGGAGCGCGTGCCGCTTCCGGGCCCGTCCCAGTCGGTCAACAGAATGTACAAGGAGCCCGATGGCAAGGTGCTCTGGATTGCCGATTTCGACGGCAACCCCGTCCGGTTCAACACCGTCGGGCGGCCCACGGCCCGCCCCTGGCAAAGCGGTACGGACACCGCGCAGGTCAGAGGCGTCCTGCTCCGTGATCGGCTCGGGCGCTACTGGCTGGATACCGCCACCGGCCTGGGGATGAGTACCGGCGATGGTGGCGTCGAACGCGTGCCGGTCTACAGTTTTTCAGCGCACGGTCTGGTCAACCGGAACTGGATCACCGCCTATCAGGACCGCGAAGGGGGTCTGTGGTTTGCCAGCCTGGAGGGCGGGCTGTGGCACCTGCCTCCGCGCTGGGATACCTTCGCGCTGTTTTCGCATCGCGCAGACGATCCGCAATCGCTCGCCAACCCCTCGGTCGTTGCGACGGCGGCCTCGATCACGGGCGGGATCTGGCTGGTCGGCACCCGTGGAACCCTTGAGCATTTCGATCCCGTCACCGGCCGCGTCGAGCCACGCCTGGCCTCGGTCGATCCAGAGCGCATTCCCGATACCGTCATCGAAAGCAGGCGGGGAACGGTCTGGATTGGCGTGCAGGAAAGGCTGGTTCGATACAACCCGCAGACAGGCGAGGTCAGGCGTTGGCCACTGCTCGGGCACAAGGAGTCCGCAGCCGATCTCGAAGATGTCGGCAGGCCTGGCAGGATGGCCGAAGATGCGCAAGGCCGCATCTGGGTGGCGCTGCTCACGCACGGGGTGCAGCTGTGGAGCAGCGAGGGCCAGCTGCTCAGGACGCTCGACTATGGAAGCCATGGGCTGAAGGCGTTGACTGTTCTGGACATGCGGATCGGGCCGGATGGGCAGATCTGGCTGAGCAACAATGCCGGGCTGTGGCGATGGGATCCGCATGCCGACCAGTTCGTTCCGGTCCGCGGCGCGCCGTCCCTGCCGACCTATGTGTTTCGCCAGGGAGATGGGGGCATCGTCTGGATCGGATTGGCCGGACAATTGCGGCGCTATCTCTGGGACGGCAAGCAGCTCACGCATCTGGATACGGTGGGAAAGGAGCAGGAGTTCCCGATGGTCTCGCCGACCGGCCTGGTGATCGATGCCGGTGGCGTGGCCTGGGTCTCCAGTCATCGTGGGCTGATTCGGGTCGACCCCGGCAGCAAGCTGGTGCGTGTGTACGACGTGCACGACGGACTTCCCAGTTCGCCCCTGCAGGTGGCCACGCTGGTGCAGGCAAGCACGGGGCAGATCCTGGGCGGCACATCCGACGGCATCGTGGTGTTCGATCCGGCCACGATGCGTCCGAATCTGCGCCGACCGCAGCTGTTGATCAAACGTGTCAGCTCGCGACGCGGCGAGCGCGAACTGGATGTCACCGGCAAGGCGCCGCTGCAAGTGCAGGACGGCGATCGCGACCTGCATATCGTGGCGCGGATGCCCACGTTTACCAATCCCGAATCCACCAGTTACCGCTTCCGCCTCAGTGGCTACGATCCGGACTGGATCGACGTGGGCTCCACTGGCGAACGGTTGTTTTCGCGCCTGCCCTCCGGGCATTACACGCTGGAAGTGCAGGGGCGTACCGCAGATGGCATCTGGTCGGCCAGCCAGACATTACGTTTTCAGGTGTTGCCGCCATGGTGGCTGTCGCCGTGGGGTTTAAGCCTGCTGGCCTTGCTGACGGTGTGCGTGATCGCCGCCGCCATCTTGTTGTACCGCCGTCGGTTGCGTCGCCTGAATGCCTGGCAGCTGGCCGTGCACAAACAGGAGCTGGCCGAACAGGCGTCTTTGGCCAAAACGCGTTTTCTGGCGACGCTGGGTCATGAGGTGCGTACGCCGATGACGGGTGTGTTGGGCATGAGCGAATTGCTGCTCAAGACCACGCAGGACCCCACGCAGCGCAGCTACACCGAGTCGATCCGTCGTGCGGGGGCGCATCTGTTGCGGCTGGTCAACGATGCGCTGGATCTGGCGCGCATCGAATCGGGCCGGCTTGAACTGGATTTCCAGCCATTTTCGGTGCGTCAACTCGTGGCCGAGGTCGAAGCGCTGATGGCGCCGTTGGCGCAGGAGCGCGGGGTGCGTTTCAGCCTGGAAATCGGGCTGCTCGGCGATATCACCGCCAGCGGCGATTCCACCCGCATTCGGCAGATCCTGCTCAACCTGCTCAATAACGCGATCAAATTCACCGAGCGCGGGGTGGTCGCGCTGAAGCTGACCACGCTCGGTTCCTATCAAGGCCTGCGCTTCGAAGTTGCCGACACAGGCCCGGGCATCAATGCCGAACAGAAGGCGCGATTGTTCCAGCGCTTCGAGCAGGGCGACGGTGCCAAGACCACTTCACGCTATGGGGGCAGTGGTCTGGGCCTGGCGATCTGTCAGGAGCTGGCGATGGCGATGGGCGGGCATATCGAGGTGATCAGCCGGCTCGGCGCCGGGACGCGCTTTGTGGTGGATCTGCCGCTGCGCTGGGTGGCGTCGAATGCGACGCTGGACGGCGAGGTGGCGCATGCCGCCAGCCCTGTCGATCCGCAGCGCATCCTGCTGGTGGAAGACGACCCGACCATCGCCGAGGTCATCATCGGCCTGCTGCGCGCGCAGGGGCATTCGGTGGTGCATGCGCCGCATGGTTTGGCAGCGCTGACCGAAGCGGCCGACAACACGTTCGATCTGGCATTGCTGGATCTGGATCTGCCCGGGCTGGATGGCTTTGCGTTGGCGCGGCAGTTGCGCGTCTTCGGCTACGAGATGCCGTTGATCGCGGTGACCGCACGCTCCGATGAAGCCGCCGAACCGAACGCGCAGGAAGCGGGCTTCGACCGTTTCCTGCGCAAGCCGCTCACCGGCGAGATGTTGGCCAACACCATTGCCGAGGCGTTGCGGCATGCCCGCGCACGTGATGGGGCGTAGCCGCGGCGGAAGTGACAGCGCGCCAGCGCAGCACCTACTGGGCAACCGCTTCCACTTCCTTGGGGTGCGGCCGCGTCTCGGCCAGCTGCCAGAAGATCAACGTCGACGACAAGGTGATGCCGCCCACGCACAGGAAGGTGGCATGCAAGGCGGCGGTAGCCCCATGCGTATCGCCCAGATGCGTATTGAATGCAGCCAACAGACTGCCCGCTGCCGCAGCGCCGAAACCGGTGGCCAGCATCATCACCATCGACAGCAGACTGTTGCCGGGGCTGGCCTGGTCGCGGTCCAGATCGCGCAGGGTCACGGTGTTCATGACCGTAAATTGCAGTGAATTGACGGCGCCAAAGCAGGCCAATTGCACCAGGCGCAGCCACAGCGGCTGGCCGATATCGATCAGCGCAAAGCTGGCCATGGCCACGCCCACCAACACGGTGTTGAGCATCAGCACACGTCGATAGCCGAAGCGTCCCACCAGCTTGACCGCCGCGCGTTTGGCGGCCATGCCCGCCAGCGCCACCGGCACCATCATCAGCCCGGCATTCATCGGGCTCATGCCCAGGCCCACCTGCAACAGCAACGGAATCAAGAACGGCATCGAGCCGCTGCCCACGCGTGCGAACAAGTTGCCCAGAATGCCGATGCGGTAGCTCGCCACCTTGAATAGCGCCAGCGGAAACAGCGCGTTGGCGGTGTTGCCCGCATGCAGCCAGTAGCCGGCCAGTGCGGCGAGCCCGCCGATGGCCAGCAACATCACAAACGCATGGCGTAGGCCGAGTTCGGAGATGCCATCCAGCGCCAGCGACAACGCCACCATGCCGAACGCCAGCATCAGGTAGCCGACCAGATCGAAGCGCTTGCGTGCATCGCCGTAGTGGTCCGGCATGATTTTCAGCGCAGCAATGAACCCGATCGCCCCGATCGGCAGGTTGATCAGGAACACCCAGTGCCACGAGGCGACTTCGACCAGCCAGCCGCCCAGGGTCGGGCCGATCAGCGGGCCGATCAGGGCGGGAATGGCGATAAAGCTCATCGCGCGCAGGAAGTCTGCGCGCGCCACCGTCTTGAGCACCGCCAGCCGCCCGACCGGCAGCAGCATCGCGCCGCCGATGCCTTGCACCACGCGTGCGGCCACCAACTGCGGCAGGTGTTGCGCTGCCGCGCACAGCAGCGAGCCCAAGGTGAACACGATGATTGCGGCCAGGAAGGTGCGCCGCGTGCCGAAGCGGTCCGCGATCCAGCCCGAGGCGGGGATGAACATCGCCACCGCCAGCGCATAACTGAAGACCACCGACTGCATCTGCAGCGGGCTTTCGCGCAGGCTGCGCGCCATCGACGGCAACGCCGTGTTGACGATGGTCGCATCCAGCATCTGCATGAAGATCGCCAGCGATACCAGCCACAGCAGCGGCTTGATGGTGGCGTAGGCGCGCGAGGTGGGGACGGGTTGAGACATGGGGGCTTGGCCGGAGGAACGCTGCATTATCGCTTCCCTGCTGTGCACGGCGCGGAACGCTGTGTGCGACCCCCAGGCATGCCTGCGCCGGCACCCTGCGCCGTGATGCAGGCGCAACGCCGACGGTACACGCGCAGCCACATCGGTTTATCGCACTGGCGGCCCTGGGTGCAGGTGTGAATCACGCGATGCGTTTGATGGCACGACGCGTCCGCCACCGATATGCCGGCAGGCGGTGCGAACATGCAGAACCAGCGGGCCGATTCGGTTGCGCAACAGGCGACCCAGCAGTGCCAAGGTGCGCACGGGCACGGGCACGGGCATTGGCCGGGTCCGTGCAACCCGGCCCGCGCGATGTCGCGCTCAGCGCCTGCTCAAGCTCTGCACCGCCTCCACCAGCACACCCACGTGCTCGGGATTCATATCCGGCGACATGCCGTGGCCGAGGTTGAAGACGTGGCCTTCGCGTGAGCCGCCGTTGCCCTGAGCGTAGCTGTCCAGGGTCTTGGCGACTTCGCTACGGATCGCTTCGGGCGAGCCGTACAGCGTGGCCGGGTCGAGATTGCCCTGCAGGGCAACGCGGCCGCCCGCCCGTTGGGCGGCGTCAGCCAGCGAGATGGTCCAGTCCACGCCCACGGCTTCGGCACCGCTGGCGGCCAGATCGGCCACGTAGGCGCCGTTGCCCTTGCCGAACAGCACCAGCGGGGTGCGCTCGGCCCCGGTGCCGCGTTCCAGCTCACGCGCGATGCGGGTGAGGTAGGGCAGCGAGAATTCGCGGTACATCGCCGGCGAGAGCACGCCGCCCCAGGTGTCGAACACCTGCAGCGCCTGCGCGCCTGCAGCGCGTTGGGCGGCCAAGTAGGCGATCACCGCGTCGGTGACGGTGCCGAGCAGGTGATGCAGCAGCTCAGGCGCGTTGAAGGCCATCGCCTTGATGCGTGCGTATTCCTTGCTGCCGCCGCCTTCGATCATGTAGCAGGCCAGCGTCCACGGGCTGCCGGAGAAGCCGATCAGGGGCACCGAACCATCCAGTTCGCGGCGGATCACCCGCACCGCATCCATCACGTAGCGCAGCTCGGTTTCCATGTCCGGCACGCCCAGACGATGGATTGCGGCGGCATCGCGCACCGGGTGGCGGAACTTGGGACCTTCGCCTTCGACAAAATACAGCTCCAGGCCCATCGCATCGGGAATGGTGAGGATGTCGGAGAACAGGATTGCCGCATCCAGCGGGAAGCGCTGCAGCGGCTGCAGGGTCACTTCGCAGGCGATGTCCGGATTCTTGGCCATGCCCAGAAAGCTGCCGGCGCGCGCGCGCGTGGCGCGGTACTCCGGCAAATAGCGGCCGGCCTGGCGCATCAACCACACAGGGGTGCGGTCCACGGGCTGACGGTTGAGCGCGCGCAGCAGGCGATCGTTCTTGAGCATGGGGAAGTGTGTCCTCAGCGCGGCGCGTCGTCGGCGCCGCCGGTGATGAGTTGGAAACCGCGTTTGAGTTGGGTGTCGCGCGCCTTGTCGAAGGCGCGGTCTGCTTCATCCTGTTGCAGGTACTGGTCGCGTCGCAGTTGCGTGCGTCCGCCGATCTCGCCGGTTTCGCGCAGCAATTCCCAGCCACCGAACAGATCCGGTTGCAGGGTCAGCTGGACGTAGCGGAGCGGCGCGTTACCGCCGGGATCGTGTTGTAGAAGGATGCGCATGCGGCCGATTGTAGCCGGGCGCTGCTGAAGGCTGAGAGCAGTGGCGCGTCCGGGTGTTCTGGTTGCGAAGGGAGCCTCGTTGGGCGTCCATGCTTGCCGGTGCGCTTCCGAGCGAGTTTTCGACCGCTGGAGCAGACGGTGGCAGGCAGTGCGTAGGAGCGCACCTGGGCGCGATAGGGATTTATCGGGAAGGCCCCATCGCGTCCGGGGCACTCCCACAAAATAGTGAGCGTCGTGGCGATCGACGGCAGCTGGGTGCGGGCGTCCAGCGTGCCGTGCCTTATCGGCCGGCTGGCCTTATCCCGCCAGGATCTCCAGCACCGCGGCCTCTTCCACATCCGGAACCACCTCGGCCTTGCCGATACCGCGCCACAACACCAGGCGCAGGCGGCCGGCGATGTTCTTCTTGTCCAGGCGCATGCGTGCGAGCAGGGCCTGAGGGGCCAGGCCGGGCGGGATCTCGGTGGGCAGGTCGAAGTCGTGCAGCAGCGCGCGCAAGGCCTCGGTGTCCTGTGGATCGCTCATTCCCAGCGCGGCCGACAGGCGCGCCGCCAGCACCATGCCCACTGCCACGGCCTCGCCATGGTTGAGGTTGTCGTTGCCGGGCGCGCCGTAGCCTTGCTCGGTTTCGATTGCGTGACCGAAAGTGTGGCCCAGGTTGAGCAATGCGCGCTCGCCTTTTTCCAGCGGGTCGCGCGCCACGATCTCGGCCTTATGCTCGCAGCTGCGGGCGATGGCCTGCGCCAGCGCCGCTGCATCGCCATCGAGCAGGGCGCGGCGTTCGGCATGCAGCCACTGGAAGAACAGCGGGTCGCGGATGGCGCCGTACTTGATCACCTCGGCCAGGCCGGCGCGCAGTTCGCGTGCGGGCAGGGTGCGCAAGGTGTCGGTGTCGGCGATCACCGCGCGCGGCGGATGGAAGGCGCCCACCAGGTTCTTGCCCTGCGGGATGTCCACCGCGGTCTTGCCGCCGACCGACGAATCCACCATTGCCAGCAGGCTGGTGGGCAGTTGCACGCAATCCACGCCGCGCATCCAGCACGCTGCCGCAAAGCCGGCCAGGTCGCCGACCACGCCGCCGCCCAGCGCGAACACGCAGGCGTCGCGGGTGGCACCGAGTTCGGCCAGTGCGGTGATCGCAGAACCAAAGGTCTCCAAGGTTTTGGAGGCTTCGCCGGCGGCAATGACCAATTCGCCGACCTGCAGGTCCGGCCGCGCGCCCAACAAGGCGGCGCGTACGCCGGCCGCGTAATGCGGAGCCACCTGCGAGTCGCTGAGCAGCAGCGCATGGCGGCCGCGCACATGGCTGGCCAGGCGCGCACCGTCGGCCAGCAGGCCCGGGGCGATGGTGATGGTGTAAGGCTGCGCACCGTCGACATCGACGCTGCGCGAGGAACGGGAAAGTGTCATGCGGGGTTACTCGACATGCGCCATTGCGCGGCCAGGCGCAGCACCAGCTGCGCGGTGGCCTCGGCGGGGGAAAGATGATCGGTTTCCAGGCTGAGATCTGCGACCTGGTGATACAGCGGCGTGCGGTGCGCGGCCATCGCATGCAGCACCTGCTCGCGGTCGGCGCGTTGCAGCAGCGGGCGATTGCGGTCGCGCGCCAGCCGTGTCAATTGCGCCGGCACACTGACATGCAGGTACACCACGAACCCACGCGCGCAGATGCGCTCGCGATTGCGCGGATCCAGCACTGCGCCGCCACCGGTGGAAATCAGTTTGTTGTCCTGTTCCAGCAGCGCCTGCAGGGTTTGGGCCTCGTGCTGCCGAAACCTGGCTTCGCCATGCTGCTCGAAGATGGCCGGGATGCTGCTGCCCACCTGTTCGACGATGGCCTGGTCCACATCGACGAATTCCAGCCCGAAGCGCTCGGCCAGGCGACGGCCGATGCAGCTTTTTCCGGCGCCCATCGGGCCGACCATCACGAGATTGGGTGCGGGGTTCATGCACAGGGATCGTAGCATTCACGCCAGCGGGCCGGGCCGATGGCACGGCGCAATGGCTGTCCTCAACCACGCCAACCGCGTGCCGGTCCGGCGATTCGATCGCGGTGCATAGGCGAAGCGCGGGAGATGCGCCCACAATAGGCGTCCATCTGGCTGCCACGCACCGTCATGACCGATCTGTACGCAGAAGCTCTTGCCACCTTCGCTGCGCTGTATGCCGAGGCGCACAACAGCGCCGAACTGGAAGCCAGCGCGATGACCGTGGCCACCGCCAACGTGGATGGCCGGCCGAGCGCACGCACCGTGTTGCTCAAGGCCTTCGACGCGCGCGGGTTCGTGTTCTACACCCATCTGGACAGCGCAAAGGGCCGCGATCTGCAGACCCACCCGCAGGCGGCGCTGTTGTTCCTGTGGCGCAGCCTGCGCGAAGCCGGCATCCAGGTCCGCATCGAGGGCGGCGTGCAGCTGGTGAGCGCGGACGAATCCGATGCGTACTTCGCCTCGCGCCCGCGCATGAGCCAGATCGGCGCGTGGGCCTCGCGGCAGTCGCAGGCGCTGGGTTCGCGCGAAGAGTTCGATGCGGCCATTGCCAAGGTCGAAGCGACGTTCGAAGGGCGCGAGGTGCCGCGCCCGGATGGCTGGGGCGGGTTCAGGGTGGTGCCGCAGGCGTTCGAGTTCTGGTACGGCGCCAAGTTCCGTCTGCACGAGCGCTGGCGCTACGATGCCGACGCGGCCAGCCATTGGAGCAAGCGGATGCTGTATCCGTGAGGCAGTCGCCCGGCATGGGGCGACACGCCAGCTGAACGGGCGGTTTGCTCGCCTGCCGCGCGCCTGGCCAGCTGACTTTCGGCCCTTTCTGCCGGTCACGGGCAGTCTGTAGTATGTCCGGTCGCTGCAGGACATTCGCTGCATCACCACCACGGCATGACCAAAGGACAGGACATCGTATGACGCAGTACACCACCGTCGAATTGCACGGCCTGCTGGCCGAGCGCTACCGTGGCCAGCCGATCCAGGTCGAACTGATCGACGGCCTGGAGCCGGCCATCAATCTCACCCTGGCCGACCACGGCGACATGCAGATCCAGGTTGCCGCTTCCGGCTCGCAGGTTTTCGTGTCCACGCTGCTGGCCCATGCCGAGCACGTCAACGACCGCGCCGCCTTCAACGACGCCTGCCTGCGCCTGAATCCGCTCAACCCCTTGTCCAACCTGGGCCTGGTCCAGGTCGACGGCAAGGACCGTTATGTCGTGTTTGGCGAGCTGTCGGCCTCCTCGACGCTCGACCAGATCGACGAAGAAATCCAGACCCTGGCGGCCAACACGTTGGATGCCGCCGAATCTCTCAAGCCGTTCTTTTCCTAAAGGCGTGTTGTCATGAGTATCTTTTCCAAGCTGATCACGCTGCTGCGTGGTACCGCACACGAAACCGGCCAGAAGGCCGTCGACGCCAATGCGCTGCGCATCCTGGACCAGGAAATGCGCGATGCCGGCGCCCAGCTCACGCGCTCGCGCGAAGAGCTCACCAAGTTGATGGCGCAGAGCAAGCTGGCCCAGCAGAAGATCGACGCGCGCGCCGGCAAGATGGCCGAATACACGCGCTACATCGAAGGTGCGCTGGCCAAGAACGATGAAGCGCTGGCGCACGATGTGGCGGTCAAGCTGGCCGCGCTGGAAAGCGAAGACGCAGGCGACAAGGCTTCCAAGACCGCGCTGGACCAGTCGGTGGTGACGCTCAAGGCCACCATCCAGAAGACCGAGAACCAGCTGCGTGGCATGCGTCAGCAGATCGATACGGTCAAGGCCACCGATGCGGTGCAGAAGGCGCAGGCCGCCATTGCCGCGCGCCATTCCGGTGCCAGCAGCAAGATGGGCTCGGCGCTGGAATCGCTGGAGCGCATCAAGGCGCGTCAGGCCGAGACCTCCGCGCGCATCGAATCGGCCGAAGAACTCGAAGCGTCCAGCGGCGATGGCGATCTCAATCGGCGCCTGGCGGCGGCTGGCCTGATGGAAGGCGAGTCCAATGCCGCTGCGGTGCTGGCGCGCTTCAAGAAGCCGGCTGCGCAGCTGGGTCACGAGAATGCCGGCGGCACCGCGCCGCTGATTGGCCAGGTGCGCGACGTGCAGCAGGTTCCGCGCAGCGACAGCTGATCCATCGCACGGCACAGGATGCGCCATGATCATCGTTGGACGGCTGTTGCGGGTCCTGCAGCGCCACGTGCGCCGCGTCAGCTGGGGCACGGTGGCGCTGGCACTGCTGGCGCACATGGGGCTGAGCTGGTTGCTGCTGCTGTGGGCCGGCGAGCAGAAGCTCGTCGGCCTGGACGCGTTTCCGTACTACTACATGACCACTGCCACCACCATCGGCTACGGCGACCTGTCGCCGGGCTCGGTCGCCGGGCGCTATATCGCCGCGTTCGTGTTGATGCCGGGCGCGGTGGCGTTGTTCGCCACGGTGCTGGCCAAGACCAGCGGGGTGCTCATCACTTTCTGGAGGCGCCACCACATGGGCAAGATGGCCTATGCCGATCTGCGCGGGCACACCATTCTGATCGGCTGGCAGGGCGCAGCCTCCATGCGCCTGCTGGAATTGCTGCTGTCCGACACCGCCACCGATGACGAAGGCGTGGTGCTGATTGCCGAGGGTGTGGCGGAAAATCCGATGCCCGACCACATGCGCTTCATCGCCGCCGAGTCGTACACGCATACCGAGGTGTACCTGCGTGCCGGCATTGCCGGCGCGGCGCGGGTGATCGTCAACCCGCCCTCCGACGACCAGACCCTGGCAGCCGTGTTCGCGTTGATGGCGCATGCGCCGGCCGCGCATATCGTGGCGCACTTCGATTCGGCCAGCGCGGCGCGATTGGTCAACTGCCATTACCCAGCCATCGAGTGCACGCGTCCGATGACCGCCGAGATCCTGGCACGTGCGGCGCAGGATCCGGGCAGTGCGGCGATCACCGCCGAGCTGCTGTCGGTAGACGAAGGCCCCACCCAGTTCAGCCTTGCAGTGCCTGCGAGTGTGCAACCACTGGATTACGGCCGGCTTGCGGCCGATTTCGGCCAGCGGGGCGCATTGCTGCTGGGCCTGCGCGCGCCCGATGGCGCGTTGCGCTTGAACCCGCCAGCACGCACCGCAGTCGTTGGCGGTGCGATGCTGTATTACCTGGCCGAGCAGCGCGTGCCGGCACACGCCATCGCCTGGCAGGCCATGCGCAGCGAGGCGTCCCCCATCTCCCCATCGCCACAAGGTGTCTGACGATGAGTTTTTTCAGCAAGTTGTTCGGTCGACCGCAACCGCCGCCGCTGCCCACTTCCGGGAGTGGCGCGATCGGTCACACGCTGCCGCTGGGGCTGCGTGTCGGTGGCCAGGTGGAGATCGACACCACCCTGTACCGCATGGCGCCCGAGGCCATGACCGCCGAGTTGCCGGGCGGGCATCAGGGCATTCCCTGCTACGGTCACGTCAATCTGGGCGATGGCTATGCGCTGCATCGGTTCTATCTGGACGACGATGCGTTCTTGCAGGTCACCACCGTGGGGGGCGATCTGGAAGCGATGAAGGCCTTCGTGTATTGCGAGACGGTGAACCCGCCCAGCAAGCAGGCGTTTCAGGAGTTCGTGATGCAGCACCCGCATCTGGGTGCGGCGCAGATCGAGTACGCCGGCAAACAGTGGCAGCGCGCAACGCAATCCACCGATGACGTGTCACGGATTCCGCCGATCGCCTACGACGAAGTGTTGTACCGCTACCAGCCGCCGCGCCGCGATGGCGATCTGACCCATTACGCCATGCTCTACAGCCGCGATGTGCCGGAGCTGCAGCGCGAAGAATTCTTGCTGGTGACCGGCGAAGATTCCGGCCCCAACGAATTCTGCGTCACCTATGCGGTCGGTATCGATGTCACCGTCGCCGATCTGGATATCACCTGAGCATGCGCGCTCGCCTTCCACCTACCTTGGTCCTGTCATGAACCCGATCAACCTGCAGAGTTTTCTCGCGTTTCTTTCCTATTTCGGTACCGGCCTGGGCGTGTTGATCGTCTCGGTGGTGCTGGTGACCCTGGTCACCCCGCACAAGGATTTCACCTTGCTGCGGCAGGGCAATGTGGCGGCGGCGACAGCGCTGGCCGGCAACCTGATCGGCGTGGCGCTGCCGCTGCATTCGGCCATCACCCATTCGGTGAGCCTGATCGACGCCCTGATCTGGGGCCTAGTGGCCTGCGGCATCCAGGTGGTGGCCTACCTGCTGGCCAATCTGGTGGCCGGGCGCATCTCGCGGCAGATCACCGACAACATCACCGCCGCCGGTATCTTTTCGGCCGGCGTGTCGATCGCGGTGGGGCTGATCAATGCCGCCGCGATCACGCCGTAACGGAGCGCAGGCATGAAGCGATCACGCAATCTCAAACTCACCTTGATGGCCGCGCTGCCGGCCGCCTTCGTCACCGGCTGCGGCTCGGAACCGGAGACCGGTGTGGTGCTGCAGTCGGCCTCGGACTGTTACCAGATCAAGCAGGAACAGTCCGATATCCAGCAATGCCTCAAGGCCTACGACGAGGCGGTGGCCAAGCATCAGCAGGCCGCGCCGCGCTTCACCACGCGCTACGAGTGCGATGCGCAGTTCGGCAGCTGCACGGCGATCACCAATCCGCAAGGGCAGCAGAGCTGGATCCCGCCGATGGGTGGGTTCCTGCTGGGTTATGCCCTGGGCAATATGAGCGGCGGCGGTTATCGCTATGGCGGCTCGATTCCGCTGTATCGCGACTACCGCAGCGGCGGTTACTACAAGCCCAATGGCGATCTGGCCAGCAGCCGCATCGGTACGGTGCGTGGACGCAGCGGCGCCATCGACATGCCCACGCGTGCCATTACCGTGTCGCGTTCGGGCTTCGGTTCCAGCGCGGCGGCGCGCAGTTCGTTCGGCAGCGGCGGGCGCAGCTCGGGGTTCGGCGGCTGACATGCAACGCATCCTGATCCCCGAACGCGCGGATTGGCGCACGCAGGCCGAATCGCTGGGCTTCCACTTCCACACCATCGACGGCGAGCCGTATTGGGACGAAAGCGCCTACTACGCGTTTTCGTTGCGTCAGATCGAAGACGACATCGAAGCGCCCACCCAAGAGTTGCACGACATGGCGATGCAACTGGTGGACGAGGTGGTGGGCTCGGAAGCGCTGATGACCCGGCTGGCCATCCCGCCGTTCTACTGGGACTGGATCGCCAACTCCTGGAAAGAGCGCGACCCGCATCTGTATGGCCGCATGGATCTGGCGTATTCGGGCGATGGCCCGGCCAAGTTGTACGAACTCAATTACGACACGCCGACATCGCTCTACGAATCGGCCTACTTCCAGTGGTTGTGGCTGGAACAGCAGATCGCCAGTGGCGCGCTGCCCAAGGGGACCGATCAGTACAACCTGATCCAGGACCTACTGTGCGAAACCCTGGGCGCGCTGGCCGTGGATGGCGCGATCGGCGCGCAGATGCATTTTGCGGCGGTGCGCGATTCGCTGGAGGACCGCGCCACCGTGCGCTACTTGCGCGACTGTGCGCATCAGGTGGGCATCAGCACCGAGGAAGTGGCCATCGAAGACATCGGCCTGAGTGCCGAAGGCTGGTTCACCGACGAACAGGATCGGGTGATCCATACGCTGTTCAAGCTGTATCCGCTGGAATTCATGATGGAAGAACGCTTCGGGCCGGCATTGATCGCCGACCGGGTGCGCCTGATCGAACCGGCATGGAAATCGGTGCTGAGCAACAAGGGCATCCTTCCGTTGCTGTGGGACCGCCATCAGGGCCACCCGAATCTGCTGCCCGCCCGCTTTGCGCAGGCCGGTGAGGCGCCGAGCGCAGGCTGGGTGCGCAAGCCGTTGCTCTCGCGCGAGGGGGCCAACATCGCGCTGGTCACGGCGCAAGGCGAGGCCGCGCACACCGATGGCCCGTACGTGGATGGCCCCGCAATTCTGCAGGCGCATCACCCGCTGCCGGTGTTCGATGGGCGCCATGCGCTGGTAGGAAGCTGGGTTGTCGCGGACCGTCCTGCCGGACTGGGCATGCGCGACGACGATGGCCCGATCACCCGCGACACCTCGCGCTTCGTGCCGCACGTCATCACGGATTGACACCCGGCCGAAGGTACATCGCCACTGCGAGGTGGTGGTGTCGTGCGTGTGATCCGAGCTTCCTCTGCGTCACACCTAGAAGCGGGTCTGGGACTGGCCAGCGCGTTGTCGGCAGCGGCAATGCCACTGCGCTGGCCCCGCTTGTCGCGCCTGACACATGCGCCAGCGGGGCGCAAGGCCTCAGGCGCATGCAAGGCGACGCATCTTTTCCACACCCCCTGTGGATGGAAGTTGCACAAGGCTGTGGACAAGTGTGCGCAGGCCCCGGCCTGCAACGCTGTCAAGATGGGTGGCGAAAAAATGACCAGCCGGTTGCGAGAGGCTTTCGTCCTTCGCAATCACTGCGATCCCGGCAGGATCGGCAAAGTGGTCGGCGCTGGCGTCGTTGCGATAGTCAGGCCGGCATCGAGCGATGCCCGACATGCGGTGAACCTGGAGATCACGTCGGTCGTTCCGACCCGCTAAGCCATGCATGTCATTCGCGTGCTGCCATCGACCAGCCACGTCGCCTCGGCAGTCGCGGTGCGGTGTCACGTCGATGCCCGCGTTCACGCGGACGAAGTCACACCCGCCGCGCCACAAGAAAGCTCGCCACCGCCAGCAACCACGCCAACACGAACACGCTCAGGTAGGCGGCGCGCGTGGCCGATGTCAGCAGCGCAGCGAACAATGCGCCCGCGAGCGCCAACGTGGCCGCCACCGCGATGGCTTCGCTCAGTTGCAAGGCGGAGCTGTTGGCGCCTTGCTGCGCCGGTGGCGACAGCGACAGCAGCACCACCGACAGGCTGGGATACAGCAGGCCCATGCCCAGGCCGGTCAGCGCCCAGCCGGCAATTGCCAACGTCGCAGGAATCGCCGGCCACACCGCACCTGAGCTGATCGCAATGCCCAGGGTCATCAACAGCGCGCCGCTCTTGAGCAGGCGAGGGCGCGACCAACCGGCGCGGCTGTGGCCCTGGTACCACGAGCCACCAAACCAGCCCAACGCACCCACGCTCAGTGCCACGCCGGCCAGCAGCGGCGAAAGTCCGCGTTCGCGCGACAGCAGCAGCGGCAAAAAGGCTTCAAAGCCGAAGAAGGCGGCCGCAGCAATGCCGCGCAGCGCGATCACGCTGGGCAATCCGCGCGCAAGCCGCAACGTGCCAGCCGGCAGCAGGCGCCAGGCGCAATACGCAGAGAGCAACAAGGCCGGCAGCATGGCGCCCGGCGCCAGCATGCCATGCAGTTGCCCGCCCAGATACACGCCAAGCACGCCCACCGCCGCTCCGACAGCCCAGCCCATCGAAGCGGTTGGCGCGTCGGAACTGTCGCGTGTCCAGGTCTGCCCGCGCAGCGCTGGCCACAGCAGTAATCCAGCCGGAATCGCCAGCAGTGGCACCGACAAAAATACCCAACGCCAGCCCAGGTGTTGCACGATCAATCCGCTGATGCCCGGCCCGATCAACGATGGCACCACCCAGCCGCCCGAAAACGCGGCAAACACGCGCGGGCGCAAGACCTCGGGGTACAGCCGCCCGACGATGACGTACAAGGCCACCGAATAGGCGCCGGCCCCCAGCCCCTGCAGCAGGCGTCCGACGATCAACATCGGCATGCTCGGTGCCAGGCCGGCGACCAGCAGGCCGACCACAAAGCACAACAGGCCGGCAGCCAACGCACCGCCAGGACCGCGACGGTCGCTCCAGCGCCCGGCCGCCGTCATCCCCATCACGCTGGTGGCCAGCGCGCCGCCGAACGCCAACGCATACAGCGGCAGCCCGTTCAACTCGCGCGCCACCGTCGGCATGGCGGCGGCAACCGCCAGCGACTCGAATGCATTGAGTGACACCAGCGCCACCATGCCCAGCGTCGCCGCGCGATAAGGCGCGGCCAGGATGGAGGTGGTCTGTGTTTCGATTGGCAGCGCTGCGGCAGTGATCGGTCTCTCGGTGGGCATCGAACATCCAGGGACGAAACGTGTGTAGAGGCGCGACCGGTGCTTGCACCGGCGATGGCCGCGCAGCATCCTGCCTCAACCTAAGTTGAGGTCAAGGCAATGCAACGTGAGCTGTCCGTGGGCGAGGTCGCCAAGCGCAGTGGTGTGGCGGTGTCGGCGCTGCACTTCTACGAGCGCAGAGGCTTGATCAGCAGCCTGCGCACCGCCGGCAACCAGCGCCGTTATGCGCGCGATGTGCTCCGGCGGATCGCGGTGATTCGCGTGGCGCAGCGATTGGGCGTGCCGCTGCAGCAGGTGCTCGATGCCTTCTCCGTGTTGCCGGATCAACGCACGCCGACGCGTGCGGAGTGGGCGCGCATGTCGGCGCGCTGGCGGGGCCAGCTGGACGCGCGCATCAACGAACTGCAGGCCCTGCGCGACCAGCTCACCGACTGCATCGGCTGCGGCTGCCTGTCGCTGCGTCGCTGCCGCCTGAGCAATCCGGACGATGCCATGGGCCACAGCGGTGAGGGAGCATTGCGGTTGGGTGGTTTGATGGCGGAGTAAGTCGGCTTGGCCATCTGGTCCATCGCAGCGGGCCATGCCCGGGGTCGGTGGACCGCGCGGAGACGATCTGCGCCTGTGATGCGTGGCTGGCGCTCCACCAGAGCATCCGTCGGCGGGCCTGTCCGAAACCTCAGGCAGCCGCAACCGGGACAAATGGCATTGCCGCGCGCGACACTCTGCGCCGTAGGATGGGAATCCCCTCCGCCGCAGGATTTCGCATGACCCCCACCGTGCGCCGATCACTCACCGTTGCATTGTCTCTGGCCTGCGTCACTGCGCCGGCGCTTGCCGCTGCCGCGCCCGCCAGCGCCGCCACGGCCGCCACGCCTGCTCCGGCCAGCGTGTTCGATCCGCTGGCCTTGTTCGCGCCCCTGCAATTGCCCGACGCTCCCAATGCCTATCGCAGCGGCAGCGGTGTACCTGGCCCGGCGTTCTGGCAAAACCGCGCCGACTACGACCTCAGCGCCAGCATCGACCCGGCAACGCATTCCCTCAGCGGCGAGGCCGCCATCACCTACACCAACCACAGCCCCGACACGCTGGACGTGCTGTGGCTGCAACTGGACCAGAACATCTACCGCGCCGACGCGCGCGCTGCCGCCAGCCGGCCGCTCAGGCGCAAAGAGTTCACCGATGGCATGCAGATCGCCAGCGTCGAGATCGATCAAGGCGGGCGCCGCCAGTCAGCGCACTTCATCGTCGACGACACCCGCATGCGGGTGGATCTGCCGCAACCGCTGGCCGGGCAGGGCAAGGCGCTCACCGTGCATATTCGCTATCGCTACACGATCCCCGGCACCTGGGGCGGGCGCACCGCAGTGAGTGCCAGCAAGCAAGGCGAGATCTACGAGATTGCGCAGTGGTACCCGCGCATGGCGGTGTACGACGATCTGCGTGGCTGGGACACGCAACCCTACCTGGGATCGGAGTTCTACCTGGAGTACGGCAATTTCGACTACGCAGTGACCGTGCCGGAGGGCTTTCTGGTCGCCGGCTCCGGTGCGCTGACCAATCCCCAGGACGTACTCAGCCGCACCGAACAGCAACGCCTGGAGCAAGCCAGCGGAAGCGACCGCACCGTGTTGATCCGCACGCCTGCCGAGGTAACCGCACGTGCGGCCAAGCCGGCGGGCAAGGGCACGCAGACCTGGCGCTTCCACATGGACCACACCCGCGATGTCGCATTTGCCGCATCGCCGGCGTTCGTCTGGGACGCGGCGCGCATCAATCTGCCGGGCGGCAAGCACGCGCTTGCGATGTCGGTGTACCCGGTGGAAGGTGTGGGCGCAGACAAGTGGAACCGCTCGACCGAATACGTCAAAGGCGCCATCGAGCATTTTTCGCAGTGGTATCCGTACCCGTGGCCAGCCGCGATCAACCTGGGTGGTTATGGAGCCGGCATGGAATATCCCGGCATCGTCTTCGATGGTTTCGAAGACGGCGGCAAGGACTTGTTCTGGATCACCGCACACGAAATCGGCCACACCTGGTTCCCGATGATTGTCGGCTCCAACGAGCGCCGGCATGCGTTCATGGATGAAGGCTTCAACACCTTCATCGACGTGTATGCATCGGATGCGTTCAACAAGGGGGAATATGCGCCCAAGCGCGATTCGGAATACGCGCCCAAAGGCGGCAACCCGGTCGACGAAATCCTGCCGCTACTGGCCGACACCCATGCGCCCACGCTGATGGACAACGCCGATTCCACCAGCGAGACCTATCGCCATCCGCTGACCTACTTCAAGGGCGCGTTGGGGCTGGTGCTGTTGCGCGAGCAGATCCTGGGTCCGGCACGCTTCGATCCTGCGTTTCGCAAATACATCGCCACCTGGGCTTACAAGCATCCCACGCCGTCGGACTTTTTTCGGCTGATGGAAAGCGAAAGTGGCGAAGATCTGTCCTGGTGGTGGCGCGGCTGGTATCTCAACAACTGGCAGCTGGACATGGGCATCACCGAAGCGCATTACGTCGACCACGATCCTGCCAAGGGCGTGCACGTCACATTGCGCAGCCGGCAGAAGCTGGTGATGCCGGTAACCGTGCGTGCGGACCTGGCCGATGGCAGCCACCTGGACCGGCGCGTGCCGGTGGAAACCTGGCTGCAGACCACCACGCCCACGCTGACGCTGCCGACCACCCAGAAGGTGCTGCACGTCACCTTGGACCCCGACCATGTGCTGCCAGATGCCGACCGCAGCGACGCGCGCGTGGACGTGACCGGCTGAGCATTGCGCGAGGCGTGGGTGCCGACGTGGCCGCAGCGCGGTCGCGTCGGTGGCTGCGTGCGGCAACCGCCGACGGGAACGGACATAATCGCCTGCGTTGACAACCCGACGAGCGCAGCAGTTGCGTGGCATCGTTCGGTAGCACACAGACGCCGCGGTTCCCGTGCGATGACGATGGTTCGCCCGACGACGACTGACGGCGTATATCAGTCGCCCAGATCAGCGCAATCGATTGCGAAGCGCGCATTGTCTTGTTCATGCGCGATGCTTGTTGCTGCATTGATACACAGGCGACGTGTAATCGGCAGGCGCCTGCAGCGTGCTGCCGTGTCCGGTGCAGCGCCGACGTCGACATGCGCAATCTAGACGCGCGGCGCTGGTCGTCATTCAAAGTTTGCGCAGTCGCCGCATCCGACTCCAGTGCGACACGTTCATTATGCAAATTTCACCATTCGACCCGACGGTTTTTGCGTAATGCCGTGATAACGCTTACAGCCCCGCCGGCATTGAAAACCGTATGCGGGCTCAAGCGACTGCGGTATCGGCTGTAACAGTGCACAGCCATCACTATGCTGCAACGCACGGTGACAAGCCCTTTATGCCCTGACTAGGCTGCGCGGCATGTTAGCGCTATCACCGGCTGACACGTCGTGCAAAGAACCTGCAACACACGCAGCATTGGCAGAGCAGCGCCGTTGCTGCGGCGGGTAGACGTGCATGCGCACACCGCAGGTCGACGATCGAAGGGGCGATCGTCAGCCTGCGTGCTAGGGGACAGATCGAGGGCAACTGACACAACGTCAAGCGGTTGTTGCGTGGCGCGTGCGGCGCGGTGAAAGGAGGGGAATGCCATCAGGGCATGTCCGATCCAGGCGCCGGCTGCGCTTGCAAGACCCATGCATGGCGTTGGATTGGTGGCTCCAGCAGTTGCAGCAGCGTTGGCCACGACCTGTCGGGCAGTGGCCACGATTCCGCCGTATCGCATGCCGCGATATCGGCCGTTGGCGGTTGGACTCCACTCCCGAGGACACATCGATGCGTCGTACGTTGAACAGCTTCAAGTCGAAGGCCATGTTCACCTTCGTTGGTGGCCTGTTGGTCATCAATCCCGCCTTTGCACAGGATGTCGCTCCGCCGCCTGCACCGGCGCCGCAATCCAGCAGCGATTCCGCCACCACCTTGGACGCCGTCAACGTGACCGGTATCCGCAACAGCCTCAACCAATCGATGGGCATCAAGCGCGATGCCGCAGGCGTGGTGGATGCGATCAGCGCCGAAGACATCGGCAAGTTTCCGGACACCAACCTGGCCGAATCACTGCAACGCATCACCGGTATTTCCATCGAACGCCGCGATGGCGAAGGCGCGCAGGTCACCGCACGCGGCTTCGGCCCGCAGTTCAACACCGTCACCCTCAACGGCCGCCTGATCCCCGGTGCCGATGCCTTCGGCGCGCCCGGCCAGACACCGATCGGCGGCGTGGATGTCGGCACGCGCGCGTTCAACTTCGCCCAGCTCGCTTCCGAAGCCATCACCGGCATCGAAGTGTTCAAGACCAGCCGCGCAACGGCGCCCAGCGGCGGGATCGGTGCGACGATCAATATCCAGACCGACAAGCCGTTCAACCACGATGGCGTGGTGGCCAATGCCGGCGCCAAGATGGTGTCCGACCGCTCTGAGCCCTTCGGCGATTCGCTCACCCCGGAAGTGTCGGGCATCTTCAGCTATACCAACCCGGAGAAGACCTTCGGTATCGGCCTGAGTGCCAGCTACCAGAAGCGCCATGGCGGTTCTGTCCAAGCCACCGAAAATACCTGGAATATCCAGCGCTGGACCGGCACCGACCCGGCGCTGCGCCCGGACGCGGTGGTGACCAACGCGCCGGCGATCGGCCAGTTGTACGGCATGCCCAACGACCTGCGCTATGCGTTCGCCGATTTCCAGCGCGAACGCATGAATGGCCAGGCGGTGATGCAGTTCGCACCGACCGACAGCCTGACCCTGACCCTGGATTACACCTACTCGGCCAACGAGATCCGCGAAGAGCGCGGTGAACAGGGCATCTGGCTGCAGCGCGCCAACAGCTTTACCGATCTGACCTTCGACACCGGCCAGGCCGTGGCCACGCCGGTCTATCTGCGCGATGTTCCCAATGGCGCGAAGGACTTCGGCATGGAACAACAGCGCAACGAGCAGAAGTACACGCTCGGCTCGCTGGGCTTCAATGCCGATTGGCAAGTGAGCGACCGCTTCCAGTTGAGCTTCGATGCGCACAATTCCAAGACGCAGAGCTTGCCCAACGACCCGACCACCGGCGGCAGCGCGACCTATTTCAGTTTCGCCGGCACCAACAACTGCACCAACGGGCCGTACTGCGGTGGCCAATGGGGGCAGGAATTGTGGTTCAACAATTCCTTGCCGATCGGCGCACGCACCTGGTACCCCACTGCGGCCGATTCGCTGGCAAACACCAATGGCGTGGTCAATCCCGCTTTCACCCCTGCCGAGCTCGGCTCGCAGGTGCTGCGTATTTTCTATCAGAAGCAGGTGACCGAAACCAAGGAAGGACGGCTGGACGGAAAGTTCGATTTCGACGACGGGCGCTTCCAGTTCGGCGTGAGTTCCACCAACACCACCATGCATCGGCTCGTCAGCGAGACCAATTCGACGCTGGGCGATTGGGGCGTGGCCAATGCGGGCAACGAGCCGGGCATGGTCGCATTGCTGCAGCCGGTGAGCATCACCGGCATGTTCAAGGATTTCAATCCCAGCGGCGCGGCCTCCAGTGCATGGCGTGGCGATGCAGATCAGCTGGCGCTGTGGGGCGGAAGCCAGTACGGCGCAACCACGCGCTACAACCCGCAATACACCGCCGACAACCGGGTGGAGGAAAAGACCCGCGCGGCCTACGTACAGTTGGAAATTGCCGGCGCCATCGCCGGGATGACCACCAATACGCGCCTGGGGCTGCGCTACGAGCGCACCGATGTGGAGTCCACCTCGCAGGTGGCCACGCCCACCGCGCTGCTGTGGCTGTCCAACAACGACTTCCAGTTGATCCGTTCCACCGACCAGCAGCCTTTCAGCGAGAAGACCAGCTATAACTACATCCTGCCCAACATGGACTTCAGCATCGATTTCACCGATTCGCTGAAAGGCCGCGCCTCGTTTGGCCAGACCATCGCACGCGCACCGTACAACAATCTCATCGCCGGGCCCACGCCCAACACGCCCAACGGCTCGATCCTGATCAACCCGTCCAACCGCGCCGGCGGCGACTCGCAGACGCCCACGCTCGATCCGTTGGAATCGGACAACCTCGATCTGGCACTGGAGTGGTATTTCGCCGATGCCAGCTATGTGTCAGCGACGTTCTGGAACAAGCGCGTGAGCAATTTCATCGGCAATACCGTTACGCGTGAATCGCTGTACGGACTGACCGACCCCACCTCCGGGCCGGATGCTCAGGCTGCGCTGGCGTTCCTGCAAAGCGGGGCCTGCGCCGCCCAGGTGGGTGCGGCCGGCAACGATGTCGCAGGCGCATGTTCGGCCAACGACACCTCGCTGTTTGCGGCCATGGCGCTGCTGCGCAATGCGGCTGCCACCGGCGGGCTGAGCGCCTACAACGGCAGTTCGGCGCAGAGCCTTGCGCTGGAGAATGCCTACGATATCGCAGGCAACGCCTCCGACCCGCTGTATCAGTTCGATGTGTCGCGGCCGATCAACCAGAACAAGGCCAACATCCACGGCTGGGAACTCGGCGGCCAGTACTTCTTCGGCAGCACCGGTTTCGGCATCTACGCCAACTACACCATCGTGGAAGGAGATGTGGCGTTCGATAACACCGTCATCGATCGCGATCAGTTTGCATTGCTCGGCCTGAGCGACACCGCCAACGTCATGCTGATGTACGAAAAGTATGGCTGGAGCGCACGCCTGGCCTGGAACTGGCGTGACGAATACCTGATCGCTGCCAACCAGGACAATGCCAACCGCAACCCGTACTACGTCGAGCCGTATCAGCAGTTCGACCTGAGCGTCAGCTACGCCTTCAACAAGCAGCTGTCGGTGGGCTTCGAGGCGATCAACCTGACCGGTGAGGACGTGCGTTGGCACGGCCGCTCGGACAAACAGATCATCCGCCTGATCGACCAGCAGCCGCGTTACACGCTGGGCGTGCGGTACGCGTTCTGAATTACCACGCGTTGTTCGTCGTAAATCCTGCGGCCGCCATCGTGTGATGGCGGCCGCAACCGGTTGTTGCGCCGTTGCTCGCGTGCGTTCTACAGCCGTGTAGTGCCGCCGTGCCCGCTCCGTCTATGGAGAGGCCGTCGGCTTGCAGTGCGAACGCATGCGTCATGCGCTGGCCTTCGTCGCGGCGCAGCGTGTTGCTGCCCTGCGGCTTGCCGGCGCACGCATTTTTGGCAATGCTCAGCATCGATAAGCGCGCGGGGAATGCGTGCGACCGAGTTTCTTCATGACTGCAGCCCTCCGCGACGGACGGCTGCTGGAGTTTTAGATGACCCGATACGCAGTGCTCAACAACGTGGCCCATCACGACCTGCGCGTGATCCTGCGCTTTGGTGCGGAATTTGGCGATGCAATCGGCGTGGTGCCGGCCTTCGTCACCGAATATGCCGAGCTGCAGCGCGAGTATCCGCTGTTCTTCCGCAAGGATCCGGCCGGAAGTGGTTACCAGCCGGTGGCGCTGCTGGGCTTTGCGCAGGATGAAAACCTGTTTCTGCAGGACGGGCGCTGGAATGCCAGCTACCTGCCGGGCATCGTTGCCAAGGGACCGTTCCTGATCGGTTTCCAGGAGCAACACGTCGATGGGGCCTTGGTACAGGAGCCGGTGATCCATGTCGACCTGGAACATCCGCGCATCAGCCGCAGCGAGGGCGAAGCGGTGTTCCTGCCGCAGGGCGGGCACAGCCCGTATCTGGAACATATCATCGGCGTGTTGCGCGGCATCCGCGATGGCGTGGACGCAGGGCAGGCGATGGCGGCCGCCTTCGACGCGCTTGGGCTGATTCAACCGGTGCGCCTGGAGGTTGCGCTGGATGCCAGCCATGCCACGCAGTTGCAGGGCTTGTTCGCCATCGACCGCGAGCGGCTTGCCGCCCTGGATGCGCACGCGCTGCAGCAGTTGCATCAGGCCGGCTATCTGGAAGGTGCCTTCCTGATGCTGGCATCGCTGCACAATGTGCGCCGGCTGATGGCCGAAAAGCAGCGCCGCCTGCAGCAGTCGCACAGCGACCCCGTTGCTGCGTACGCCTAAGCGTATGGCCGCACGCGCCACCGATCTGTCCGTCGCCGCGGGCGTCGCCATCGTCGAGCGCAGCGACTGCGATCCTGAGGCATTGCCGCTGTCCGCACTTTGCGAGGCCGCCGAACCGGTGGTGCTGCGCGGCGTTGCGCGCAGCTGGTCGCTGGTGCAGGCCGGGCTGCGCAGCGCCGATGAAGCCATGGCGCTGTTGCGTGCGCACGATACCGGCCGCCCCCTGCAGTATTCGTATGGCGCCCCGGAGATCGGCAGCCGCCCGTTCTATCGCGACGATTGCAGCGTGCTCAACTTCCAGGTGCAGCGCGGCAGCGTAAGCACCTTGCTGGATGCCATCGCGGCGCATCGTGACGACCCGCAGCCGCCCACTTATTACCTGGCCTCGTTGCCGGTGGACGCCAATCTGCCGGGGCTGCGCGCGCACAACGATCTGGATGTCGCCGCCAACGGTGGCCACGTGCAGCCCAGCATCTGGATCGGCAACCGGGTGATCGCTTCATGCCACTACGATGCGCTGGATAACCTGGCGTGCTGTGCGGTCGGGCAACGGCGCTTTACGCTGTTTCCGCCAGAGCAGGTCGCCAATCTGTATCCGGGTCCGCTCGATCCCACGCCGGGCGGGCAGGTGGTGAGCATGGTCGATTTCGCCCATCCGGACCTGCAACGCTTTCCGCGTTTTGCCGATGCCTTGCCGCATGCGCGCAGCGTGGTGCTGGAGCCGGGCGATGCGTTGTTCATTCCGAGCATGTGGTGGCACCACGTCCAATCGCTGCAGCCGTTCAACGTGCTGATCAATTACTGGTGGAGCAGTGCGCCAGCGCACCTGCCTGCCGCGATGCCGGCGCTGTATCACGCGCTGTGGGCGATTCGCGACCGCCCCACAGCGGAGAAACAGGCATGGCGCGCGTTGTTCGATTATTACGTGTTCGGCCCTGCCGAGCAGGCCGGCGAACATCTGCCCGAAACGGCGCGTCATGCGCTCGGCCCGATCGACCCCATGCTGTCGCGGCAGCTGCGCGCCATGCTGATCGGCAAGTTGAACCGCTGATGTGCGGCATCGCCCTCAACCCATTTCAGAGGAGTGCGCAGTGACTCAGGCTCAGATTCGCAAGGTGGTGATCGCCGGTGGTGGAACGGCCGGCTGGATCGCTGCCTGTGCGCTTTCGCATCAATTCCGCAATTTGCTGGACATCACCCTGGTCGAGTCCGAGCAGATTGGCACCGTCGGTGTGGGCGAATCCACGGTGCCGCCCATTCGCACCTTCCACCGGTTCCTGCAGATCGACGAGCAGGAATTCCTGCGTGCGGTGGCGGGTACCTTCAAGCTATCGATCTCGTTCGAGCATTGGCGCCGCCAGGGCGAGCGCTACATCCATCCATTCGGCATCACCGGCCAGAGCACCCTGGTGTGCGCGTTTCACCATCTGTGGCTGGAAAGCCAGCGCCGCGGCATGCCGGGCAGCTTCGGCGATTACTGCCTGGAAACGGTGGCCTCGCGCGTGGACCGCTTTGCGCTGCACGGCGAGCCGGCAGTCAATTACGCCTATCACCTGGATGCGGCGCTGTATGCCAGGTTCCTGCGTGCGCGCAGCGAGGCCTGCGGCGTCAAGCGTGTCGAAGGCAGGATTCAGCAGGTGACCGTGCAGCCGCACAGCGGCGATGTCGCCAGCCTGGTGCTGGAAGACGGGCAAACGATCGAAGGCGATTTGTTCATCGATTGCAGCGGCTTCCGGGGTCTGCTGATCGAACAGACGCTGCACACCGGCTACGAAGACTGGAGCCATTGGCTGCCGTGCGACCGTGCGGTGGCGGTGCAGACCGAAGCCCTCGGCCCACCGGTTCCCTACACCCGCGCCATCGCGCACGAAGCCGGCTGGCGGTGGCATATTCCGTTGCAGCACCGGGTCGGCAACGGCCTGGTGTTTTCGAGCAAGCACCTGTCCGATGACGAAGCGCACGCCAAGCTGCTGCGCGATGTGGCTGCGCCTGCCGTCAAGGAGCCGTGGATGGTGCCGTTCCGCACCGGCCGCCGGCTCAAGGCCTGGAACAAGAATGTGGTTTCGCTCGGTCTGGCCAGCGGCTTCATCGAGCCGCTGGAATCGACCAGCATCCATCTCACCATTTCTGCGGTGGTGCGGCTGCTGGCGCTGTTTCCGGCCGCAGGTATTGCGCCTTCGCAGGTGCAGCTGTTCAACGACGTCAGCCGCGCTGAAATGGAGCACGTGCGCGACTTCGTCATCTTGCACTACCACGCCACCCAGCGCGAGGAACCGTTATGGCAGCAATGCCGGCAGATGGAACTGCCCGAATCGCTCGCGCTGCGCCTGCGTGCCTGGCGCGAACGCGCGCACGCCTGGCAGGGCGCCGATGAATTGTTTCGCGTCGATTCCTGGACCCACGTGCTGATGGGGCAGGGCATTGCGCCCGAGCAGCATCACCCGCTGACGCGCGCGTTTTCCGACCACGACCTGCGTCGCCTGCTCGACGGTATCGCCCAACCGATCCAGCACGCCGTGCAGCAGATGCCCTCGCAGCAGGACTTCATCGAACGCTACTGCAAGGCCGGCGAACAGGTGTGGGGAATGCGCAGCCCGGTGCCTGCCTAGCGCGTGTTATGCGCTTTGAGATGGAATGCAACCCTCCGGGAAGCGCCCTGTGGCGCGCCGATACCGCGCTGCGCGTCTTGCCCAGGCGGCCAGCCTGGGCTGCAGCGCACGCCTTGTCGCGACGCGGCACAGGACGCTTCGCACCCACCCCAAAGGACATAACCCGCGCTAGGGCCGGCATTGGATCGCTGCGGACGGGCGGGCGCAGTGCGCGCCCGCGCTACAGCCGCATCAGATCCTTGCCCACCACGATCGGCCCGGCGTAATGCTTGCGCGCGCCTTCGCTCCACATCGCATCGGTGATGGACGCATCGCCACCGGGGACGAAGTGATTGAGCACGAGCATCTTCGCGTTGGCCGCCGTCGCAATCATGCCGACCTCTTCGCTGGTGGAGTGGCTCTTGAGCAGATGGTCGAGCAATGTCGGCGCGTTGTCGTTGGTTTTCAGCATCGTTTGCAGCGCCGGTAGATACATCACTTCGTGCACCAGCACGTCGGTGTTCTTTGCGAACTCGGCCAGCGCGGGCAGGTAGCGCGTATCGCCGGAGAACACAACGCTGCGGTCGGGCGCCTCGAACCGGTAGGCAAAGGCCGGTTTGAGGGTGTAATGGTCCACCAAGGTGGCGGTGACGGTGACCTGATCGTTCTTCAGGACGGTGCCGGGCTGGTCGAACTCATGCACGTGGATGAGCGCTTCGAACGGCGGACGGCCTTCCTCACGGATGCGTGCCTGGATGTCGATGGCATTCATCGCGACAAACGCCTCCACCATCCTCGCGATGCCGGGTGGGCCATACAGATGCACCGGCGTCTGCAGGCCACTGGCCCAGGCCAGCCACACCACGTTGAGCAAATCGGCATTGTGGTCGGAATGGTGGTGGGTCAGAAAGATATCGCGCAGCATGGGCAGCCGAATGCCAGCCTTGGCCAGTTGCTGCGCCACGCCGTTGCCGCAATCGACCAGATACGGTTGCCCGTCGATGACCAAGGCATTGGCGGCCGCCGCCCGCAATGGCGAGGGTGTCCACCCTTGGTGCCCAGCAGCACCAGCACGCTGCCCTTGGTCGGAAAGGGTGCAGGCGGCGCGGGGCCGGGCTGGGGGGATGTTTGTCGTGCCGGGGCACGCGCAGCGGCGCCGAGCTGCCCCACCGCGGTCAGCGCACTCGCAGCGAATGCAGTGCGTAGCAGCGTGCGACGGGAGCGGGAGGGATGAGATGCGGTCATTGCGGCTCGTGTCGATGTGCGTGGGTCGAGTGTCGATGCAATTGTGCGTGTTGTATACACAATACGGCAGGCGTCGCTGGCAGCGATCCGAAACAGCGGCCCAGGCGCTGTTTTTTCCCTGCTCCTGCTGCAAAGCTCAGAATTCGCGCGCAATGAATTGATTCAAGGCCGGCGAACGATAGAACGCCATGCATTGGGCGAAGATGCGATTGAAGCGGCCACGGCGCGCTTGGTCCTTCATCGGGACTTCGCGCTTGTCCAACCCCCCCGTGTTGGCGTCGACAAAACGCTGCAGGCGGTCGGTTGCGCCGGCCTTGGCGTTGTCCATCGCATAGGTGGTCAGCAGATACGAGCGGTCGCGTAGCTGATCGGGTGCGTACTTGCCGCTACGGGTGTAGTTGTCATCCAGGCACCGCTGCAGCGCGTAAGCCTTGATGTCCTCGCGATCGGCCGGCTTGCCGGCCGCCAGGGCAGGGGTTTGCAGCGCCAACGCAGCAAGGGTGATAACCAACAGTGGGGTATGTATGTGAACCATGGGCGGCCGTTGTGCAGGAAAAGACCCGATCAGTCTGCATCATTGCGCCGCTCGCCGCCGGTAGCGCAGCGTTGGTGCAGCCGAAGCCAATCAGGCATTGCCCGATTTGCCGAAGTGAGTCTTGTACACGCGCCGTGGCGGCAACGCACCGACGAGCTTGTTGAGCGAGGCTCAAAATAAGCAGCTGTGGAGCGATGCCTCGCGCGAGCGCACCACGCCATTGCCATGGGTACGTGGCAAGAAGATGGTGGTGTCATTCGAAAGGCGTGCGGACATTGCAGCGTAAGGCTCAGCGCATGCACCCATCGCTGAGCCGAAGACGCCTGGCCCGGCAAACGGATTGCCGGACGAAGCGCGATCAAGCGTGGCAGGCGCAACATCGCCTGCGACGCGGCTTGGCCGCTTACTGGCCGAAGTAGGTGGAAATGGTGGAATACACGTCCGAGAAGCGCGAGTAGTAATCCGGATCGGTCTGCGCGCTGCAGAACGAATAACCGCCATACAGGCCGCCACGCAGCTGGTAGGCGCCACCGCTGGCGACGGTGAACAGGCCCGAGCCGGATGAGCCGCCTTCGGTCACGCCGTCGCTCCACACCACCCGATAGAGCGGGCTCTTGCCATCGATGGAGCTGTTCAATGCATTGACCGCACCCAGCGAATACTTCTTGACGTCGCCTGATGGGTGGTGGATGCCGACAATCGAGGTGCCGGTGGAACCGATCGCCGCGCTATTCCACGCTGCATAGAACGCGCCGCTTGGCGGTGCGGTCTTCAGCTCCAGCAATGCGGTGTCGCGCGTGGTGTTGGCATGCCTGAGGTACGCGCCACCGGTCAACGTGGTGGCCTGCGAACTGGCGGTGTTGCCGTTGCAGGTGGCGGCATCGTAGAACCAATAGGTTTGCAGCGTATTGGCCACGGTCTGCGTGCTGATGCAATGCGCCGCAGTCCAGAACAGATTGCGCTTGGGCGAATTAGTGTTGTTGAGCAGCGTGCCGGTGCACAGGAACGAGCCCTGGCTGGTGGTGAACACCATACGTGCGACGGCCTTTGCGGCGCTGGTAAAGCCGGCGGTGGGGTTGGCACGGCAGACGATGTCGTTCTGGCAGGAATCGCTCTCGCCGATGGCAATGGTCATCATGTCGCGCGGGCTGGCAGTGGGGCTGATGTCCAGATGCGACAGCTGCGGGATGCTGAGGCTGAAGTTCTCCGGATACAGCCCGGCCGGCAGCGACAGTTCGACCAGCAGATTCTCGCCGCTCACCGTCGGCGACCACCCGATGTCGTTGCCGCTGGCAGCGAAGCTGGCACCGGATTGCTCGAAGACGCGTCCATCGTCGCCGGCAAAACGCAGCGTCGTCTTGGACGGGTCGCCAGGCGTTGCACCGGCGCCACGCAGTATCAGCGATGCACGCAACGCTGCCGCCTGTGCGGAGCTGACTTTCAGGCTGGCCACGCGCGAGCCATCGGGAGCCATCTGCCAATCGAGCTTGGAGAGGTTCACCGTCGGCTGTGCGACTGCACGCGAAAAACCGATCTGCAGCGGTTGCCCGTGCTTGACCTGCGCAATGCGGCGCTCACGCACACGGCCGATCTCGGTGCTGGTCGGCGCGGTGAGTTGCACCACGCGCGTGGGCAGAACGCCGCCGCGTAAACTTGTCGATTGCAACGTTGCCGCACCAAGCTTGGCCGCCTGCGGCGCGGTGGTGACCGGCGCTGCATCCATCTCGGTCGGTGGAGCGGCCGCTGCGGTGCCGGAAATAGCGGAAAACAACGCCAGATACATCGCGTTCTTGCGATTCATGGGTAGTCCTTCTCGTAAGGGAGCGTCAGGCTGCAGCGGGGGCTGCAACAAGCGGGCGCCATCGTTGGCGCCGAACGAGCCTAGCGAAAGTTCAAAGATGAATATGTGCTGAAAATCTCTTTCGGGAATGAAAATTCGTTATAAATACAATGACCGCACGAGTCTGCCAATCATCGGGCCGTCGTGTCGTTGGCCCGAACGGCACGTAGCTCCCGGGGCGGCCATGTTGTTTGTAGTCAGCAGGTGCAAGCCCTGCATCCGGCTGCGCAGTGCCAGTTTGGTGTCTTCAGGCATCGTGCCAGCGATCGGGCTGGTCTGGTGGCGGCACGTGCTGTATTGGCAGGAGATGGCACCAACGCGCGTGAAGCGCGAGCGCACTCGTCCACCCCGGCAAGGGCAGCCAATGCCTGCGGCCATTGCCATTGCAGAGGGCGCGATAGCACCTGACCTCGGTGCCTCTCCAAGCTGGCCGGTAACTTGGAGACCGGCGCGATTCCATGTTGGAACCTTGCTGTGTCCGATACGGCTCTGCAAACGGCCTCAGCCAAAATCCACGTCATAGTCCTGGTCGTGATCAGCGCTCCTAGGGTCTGGGGATACATCGCCCCGGCCTGGAGGGATGCTCAGCGATGGTGGAGCCAGTGGACCCTTCGTTCGTTTTCACGGCGGTGGACGACATCTCTGGCTGCTTGCCAGACGGGGGAGATAACCAGAATCTCTGCGCACTCACTTGGAACATGTCGCATGCGATCTACTTCAACTTCTTTTCCAAGTCTGCGGCACGCGCAATCGCGCGAGAGCGACAGCGGCGTGCCTGTCTCCGCTACCGCTTTCCCCTGGCACGTGCGCGACAGCGCCAGTGCGTTTCCCGGTCTCAGTGCTGCGCCGGTCAAACGCATACGCAAAGTGACCCAATCAATCACGGCAGATGCGTCGCGGTCGTCTGGCATGCGCCTGCCGCAGGTAGATACCCATGCATGCGATCTCGTCAGCGCGATTGCCCAAGTGGATCGTGCATCGGCGCAGCCACACGGACAGGATCCGCAATGGGAAATGCGCTGCCGCACTGTACTCGAAAGCATGCGCGCATGCGCAGGCGAATCTTACAAGGGCGATCCGGCGACGGTGGCTGACATCGAGGGGTTGCATCTCAATGTGCCGATGTCCACGCGGCGGTTGAAACTATGGGAGCGAGAGACCGACGACGTGATTGTCGTGGTGCTGGGTTTTTCCGGCACATGCCTGGAGGCGACGGACGATCTGTTATGCGACATGAAAAGCCAGATCGCCCAGGCGCACGTCAACGTGTTCGACGAGCGCCTTCCGACATTGGGCAAGGTCGGCGCAGGCTGGCAGGAATGGTGGCAGTCCGAAGCTCAGTTGCCGCGTGCCGACGGAACCGTCATGAAGGACGTGCTGAAACGCTACGCGAATCGCGCGCGGGAGAGCGGCAAGGCGTTGTCGATGTCGTTGACGGGACACAGTCTGGGCGCGGCAGCGGCCACGGTCGCCGGCTTCGACATCACGCACTTTCTGCGCGCGGCCGGAGCCCCTGGCAAGATCAGCATATATTCATTCAATCCGCCGCGGCTCGGGCCAGCGGGCGCCGACAAATACTATATGCAAAGCTTAAGAACCAAATGCAGCGAACTGCGATTCACCCTGCGCCAGTTTGCGCGCGCTTTGGATCCGATCCAGTCGGTGCCCTTTTTCATGCATCACCCGCACTGGGATCACACCAGGGCTGCCGATGAGCGCGTCGGCAGCACCTGCGGTGATGGCTCCGCTCAGTTCATCACCGTGACGGACGACCCGGCGAGCACTGTCAACCTGGCGGACAATCACGAATTGGCGTTGTGGCGACCTTATTTCCTGTCCAAGATCGAGCCGGTCGATCTGCAGCGCATCTTTTCTCCCATGGCAGTGCCACAAGGGACATCCGGAGACCGGCGTCTTTCCCGCAGGCAATTGTTCACTTCGTTGCTGCCGTATCGCGAGCCGCCGGCCAATAGCCGGCCGGATTAAATGGCCGGCAATCAATTGCGAATAAATTTTCTAAGCCAAGATGGATTTTCTAAAGTGTGATTAATTCGAAATCCTGGCCATGAGATCGCTCGCTGCACGTTAAATCGGCGCCAGGCACTGCTTGGACTGCAACATGCCCGCGGCAAGTCGTGGCAGCATCTCGCGAAAACGGATCGATGGTTGAGCGATCGTCCGTTTCTGCAAGTAGGGCCCTGCGTATCTGCATTGATGGCGTGATGCGCCACGCTGATGACGTGTTTGAGATTCCCCAGCACGATAATGACCCGTCGCGCACCGCAGCACCGGTGGGCCAGGAGTAAGCCGGCACAACAGACGGTGCTGCAGTCGCGGCTATTCCAGCGCGTCGCTGGCGCGGAATTCGGTGGAGCGTCCGCTGAGTTTCAAAAACGCCAGTACCGTCAGCCCCACCGCCATCCACGCAGCGCCGCCCAGTTGTGCATGCAGATCGGCATTGAGCAGCACGTAAGCCAGGATGAGGATCCCGATCAAGGGCACCACTCCATTCAGCACACGCCGGCCCTGGGTGCGGAAGTGCCACAGCACTGCGATATGCAGCAGCACAAAGGCGGTCAGTGCGCCGACGTTGCACACCGACGACAGCAGCGCGATCTGCCCGACGAAGACTTCGCCCAGTACCAGACTCAGGCCCGCCACCAGCAGGATCGCGCGCTGCGGCACGCCGGTGCGCGGGTGGATGTGGCGCAGAAAGCCCGGCAACTGCCGGTCGCGCGCCATGGCGAACAACAGCCGCGACGTGGCCGCCTGTGCAACCAATGAATTGGCGATTGCCGCGCTGATCGCCACCGTGAGCGCAATGACGATCTGCAGCCATGGCCCGGCGATCAATCGCCCGATCTCGAAGAACGCATCGTTGGATGCCTGCGCGCTTGGGTAGCGCTGCAGGGTGGGCTGCAGCAGTGCCGCCAGCCAGGTTTGCAAGACGAACAGCCCTGCCACGATCAGCAATGCCAGCAAGGTCGCACGCCCCACCACACGGTTGCCGCCGCGCGCTTCCTCGGACATGGTGGAGATCGCATCGAAGCCCAGGAACGACACCACCGCCACCGACAACGCGCTGAAGATCAACTGCGGAGAAAACGCTTGTGGGTTATACAGCGGGCGCCAGCTCCAGTGCGCCCCATTGACGCCGCGCTGGATCGCCAGCGTCGCCAGCACCACGAACACCGCCAGTACCAGCAACTGCGCAAGCAGGAAAAAGCGATTGGCGCGTGCGGTGGTTTCGATGCCACGCAGGTTCACCACCGTGTTGAGCACCACGAAGAACGCTATCCACGCCGGCTGCGGTACCGCCGGCAACACGGTCTGCATCGCATTGGCGCCGACCACATACAGCAGGGTCGGCACCAGCAGGTAGTCGAGCAGAATCGCCCAGCCCGCCAGAAAGCCCATGCCGCTGCTCAGCCCGCGCCCGACATAGGCATACACCGAGCCCGCCACCGGAAATGCCTGCGACATCTGCTGGTAGCTCAGTGCGGTGAACAGCATTGCCACGAAGCCGACCAGGTAGGTCAACGGCACCATCCCGGCACTGATGTCGAAGACGCCGCCGAAGATCGAGAACGGCGCCGTGGGCACCATGCACACCAGCCCGTAAATCAACAGATCCTTGAGCGTGAGCTGCCGCTTGAGCTCCTGTGCGTAGCCGAAGCGTTCCAGCGTGGCCGCATCGTCGCGGCGCGGTGTGTCGATCATGCAGGTGTCCGCTAATAAGGAAGGCCGGCACGCAGCGCAAGCGCCTGGACGACCTGAACGCCCGATCCATGCTGCCGCCAGATGACAGGCATTGTGACGATAATGTGGCCGGCAAGCCCATCCATTGGCAAAAGTGCTAGGTTTTCCATGCTGGATGTCATCTGCTGGCAACCACCGGTACCGAAGGATCACCATGTTCGACACTCTGGCCAGCCTGGGCCGCGATCTGCAGGGGTTGCAGACGCTCGATAGCTGCCTGGATCGGGGGTTCCGCGATGTCTGTGCGCTCGGTTTCCAGTCGCTGGTTTACGACTACGCGCCGGTGCCCCTGAGTCTGGAGGGGGCGCTGATCACGCCAACGGTGTTCATGCAGCGCAATGCGCCGGGCGATATGCAGCATGTGTGGTGCGAGCACGGGTACTACCAACATGACCCTGTTCAGCAGCGTGCAACGCGGCGTACCACGCCGTTCGTATGGTCGTACCGCACCGACGGCAGTTGCCCGGGTGTGGAATATGTGGGCGGTCAGCACCGGCAAGTGACCCGTTATCTATGCGATAGCGGCATGGGCACCGGTGTCACCGTGCCGCTGCATTTGCCTGGTGGCGCATTCGCCACCTTCAGCGGCGCAATCGATGCCGCGGCTGCACAAGCGCCGCGTTTGGCCGAAGCGCAGTTGCTGCCCTTCCTGTTGCTGGCGCACGCCTTCCAGGCGCGTGCGCAGGAATTGCTGGATCCGCAGGAACGCCGCTGCCACCACATCGCGCTGACCCGTCGCGAGCGCGAATGCCTGCAGTATTCGGCCAAAGGCCTGACGTCCAAGCGGATCGCCGCGGCACTTAACCGTTCAACCGCCACGGTGAACCTGCATCTGAATTCAGCCGCCCGCAAGCTGGGTGCACGTAACCGCGTGGAAGCCGTGGTGCGTGGGATGCACTATCGGTTGCTGGAGCCATAAGTATTCTTCGAGCGTGCCTGCGTCGCTGCGGTACGCGCGGCTTCGCAGGTTCCGCAGTGGCAGAACGCATATGCAATGCCAGCATCGCTGGCGCGACCCACCCGTGTTCGAAACGCTGATCTGTTCTTGGACCGAATGGAGTCCAGTGGCGCTCACAGATGTGATAGATGCGGTGATTCGAAGCCGGCATTTCGATCCAAAAGCGGTGCTGAGTCGCGCGATCGCGGTGGCAGCCGGCGACGCGACGCGTTCGATCGAACCGGCTGTCGGCCAGCACCAACCGCGCATCCGGGCGCGCCCAAACCTGTGAAATTTGCCAGTTAACGCCGCTCGGCGCGCTCGCTAGGCTCGGATTTCATCATTGCCGTAGGCAGGCGCAGGTCATGCAGTGCACCGAGGGTTACGTCGAATTCCGCGGCTACCGCACCTGGTACCGCATTACCGGCGACCTGTGCGCGGATGCCTGCCCGCTACTGGTGCTGCACGGCGGCCCCGGGTGCACGCACGACTACGTGGACAGCTTCAAGGACCTGGCGGCCAACGGCCGCGCGGTGATCCACTACGACCAGCTGGGCAACGGCAACTCCACCCATCTGCGCAATGCCGAGCCAGGCTTCTGGACAGTGGGGCTGTTCCTGGACGAGCTGCAGACGCTGATCGCGCATCTGGGGCTGTCGCAATACGCGTTGCTGGGCCAGTCCTGGGGCGGAATGCTGGCAGCCGAACATGCAGTGCGCCGTCCGGCCGGCCTGCGGGCGCTGGTGATCGCCAATTCGCCCGCCTCGATGGGGTTGTGGCGCGCTGCTGCGCTGCGCCTGCGCGCGCGCCTGCCCGAGGACATCCAGGCCGCACTGGACGAGCACGAAGCCGCCGGTACGCTGGATCATCCGGCCTACCGCGCCGCCAGTCAGGTGTTCTACGCGCAGCACGTGTGTCGCGTGCTGCCATGGCCTGCCGAGGTCGCGCGTACGTTTGCCGCCATCGACGCCGATCCAACCGTGTATCACGCCATGAACGGCCCGACCGAATTCCACGTGGTGGGCAGCCTGCGCAACTGGAGCATCATCGAGCGCCTGCACCGCATCACCGCACCCACGCTGGTGCTCTCTGGCAAGTACGATGAAGCCACGCCGGAAACCGTCGAACCCTATGCGCGGTTGATTCCGGATGCGCGCTGGCACGTATTCCCCAACTCCAGCCACATGCCGCACGTGGAAGAGCGCGTGGCGTGCATGCGCCTGGTCGGCAATTTCCTGGACGATCAGACACCGTGGCCCGGTGGCCAAATGTTGCGCTCGTCAGCACTGGCCAATCGCGCTGTTTGAGCGTGCAATGCGCGCGTGCGATGGCCAGTGCGCCGATCGACGGCACCGCGTTTAGCTGTCTGCCTGATGCGGTGATGTGGCGATGGGCGGACACCATCAATCCTTGCCTGCGATAGATGCCCTGCAGCGTCGTATGCCTGCGTCGAGGCAAGCGCGGCGCTGCGTGCGTTCCGCGCATCTGTGTCGATGGAGGTTCGAGCACGGTCGCAGGCCCGCGTCAATCTGCCGGCCCATGTTGATGCGCCGGCGTCGCAGTGCACACACCGCAGCGTGGGAGGCATCGCAGGCTACTGGCGGGCAGGCGCGTAAGCGCTCTGATGCGCTGCGACGGCGCTCGCGCGCGGCAGCTTGCGTCCGCATGTTCGTGCCGATGTAGAGGCAAATGCTGCATTGCATGACTGCAATGCGGTGGGCCAGCTGCGATCGACAGGCGCGCTGATCGCGTCCATGCCTGTCGCCGCGATCGGCATGTCGATCGTGACGGTTACAGGCGCGATTGCTCTGCGCGTTCGAGCACGTGCGCATCGCCGGCATCTGCAGGCACAGGGCACCTACTTGCGTCGACCAATACAGGGCTAATCGCACCGCAATGGCGTGTCCTGTCCTGGCTGTCCTTCGCTGTCCCTTTTGCATGTCTCGGAAAGAGAACACCGCGGTGTGTCTAAGTTTCGAAGATGAATAATTGTTTTATGTTTTAAATCGCGTGAAGAATGCAGCCCCCCACGCATCGCATTGCTGTTGTCGTCGCCACTGCGCAGACGGCCTGCATTGCTTGTCGACTTCTTTGGGAGAGGCTACATGATCATCAAGACGCTCCAGGGCGCACTCACGCTTGCACTGTCCGCTTGCGCCGCGGGCGCGATCGCCGGCCCGGTCGGCTACGGCGCGGCCACCACCGGCGGCGGCAACAAGACACCGGTCAACGTGGCGACGTTCGAAGCGGTGCAGGCCGCCATCGACAACTATTCCGGTAGCGGTGGGCTGGTGCTCAACTACACCGGCCAGTTCGACTTCAGCGCCATCAAGGACGTGTGCGCGCAATGGAAGCTGCCGGCCAAGACAGTGCAGATCAAGAACAAGAGCGATATCACGATCAAGGGCGCCAATGGCTCGTCGGCGAACTTCGGCGTGCGGGTGGTGGGCGATGCGCACAACGTGATCATCCAGAACATGACCATCGGTTTGCTGCAAGGCGGTGAAGATGCCGATTCGATTTCGCTGGAAGGCAACTCCAGCGGCGAGCCGTCCAAGATCTGGATCGACCACAACACCATCTTCGCCTCGCTCACCAAGTGTTCCGGTGCGGGCGATGCCTCCTTCGATGGCGGCATCGACATGAAGAAGGGCGTGCACCATGTCACCGTGTCCTACAACTATCAAAAGGTCGCGCTCAATGGCTACAGCGACAGCGACACCAAGAACTCGGCTGCACGCACCACGTATCACCACAACCGCTTCGAGAACGTGGAATCGCGCTTGCCATTGCAGCGGCGCGGCTTGAGCCACATCTACAACAACTACTTCAACAATGTGTTCACCTCAGGCATCAACGTGCGCATGGGTGGGGTGGCGAAGATCGAGTCGAACTACTTCGAGAACATCAAGAACCCGGTGACCTCGCGCGACAGCAGCGAGATCGGCTACTGGGACCTGATCAACAACTACGTTGGCAGCGGCATCACCTGGAGCACGCCGGACGGCAGCAAGCCCTACGCCAATGCCACCAACTGGGTGAGCTCCAAGGTGTTCCCAGAGTCGCTGGGCTACATCTACACCGTGACACCGGCGGCACAGGTCAAGGCCAAGGTGATCGCCACGGCGGGTGCGGGCAAGAACCTGGCGGAGTGACCGGGCGCGCGCGGAGTAGCGAATGAGCGATAGTCAGCACTGGTCAGGTGGACGTGGAGGGCACACAGGAAGCGCAGCGCTCTGGTCGACAGGACGATTCCGACGGGTGGCCGTCCATCTGAAGCTGCACGGATGGTCGCCCGTTGCTCTTGGCGGCATCAAGGCACATCTCCGGATTGTTCGGCGATGTGCCTTGCCCGTTTCTTGAAGACGAAAGGTCATGCGCGCGCTGTACGGGCCGACAGGCGGCAGCGCGCGCCGGCAGGTTGCCGGGCGTTGTCTGTTGCAAACCCGAGCGCAAGGGCGCGATCGTGCGGCATCGCCACTCCTTCCCCGGGCTGGCGTCAAGAGGCGCGGCAGGCGCTGCGACGCGGTATCGTGTCGCGATTCCATCCATGCAAGCCTGTCCATGCCGCTTTCGACCGATTCCGTTGCTGAGACCGCTGCGCCCGCCGCGCCTGCATTGCGCCATGCGCTGAAACCGCGGCAATTGATGATGATGGGCCTGGGCACGGCGATCGGCGCCGGGCTGTTTCTGGGCTCCGGCGTGGGCATTCACGCGGCCGGACCGGCGGTGCTGATCTCGTATCTGATCGCCGGGGCGTTGGTCATCATTGTGATGAATGCGCTGGGCGAGATGGCCGCCGCCAAGCCGGCCAGCGGGGCATTCTCGGTGTACGCCGCCGATGCGATGGGCCCGACGGCCGGCGCTACCGTGGGCTGGCTGTGGTGGTTTCAGATCGTGGTGGTGATTGCGGCCGAAGCGGTAGGCGCAGCCGGGCTGCTGGCCACGGTCTGGCCGGCGTTGCCGGTGCCATTGCTCTCGTTGCTGTTCATGGCCACGTTCACTGCGATCAATCTGCTCGGCGTGCGCAGCTTTGGCGAGTTCGAATTCTGGTTCGCCATCCTGAAAGTGCTGGCGATCGTGGTGTTCCTGCTGATCGGCGTGGCGTTGCTGGCGGGCTGGTTGCCTGGGGCGGCGTCGCCCGGGCTGTCCAATTTCACCCAGAACGGCGGCTTTGCGCCAAAGGGCCTGGCCGGTATCGGCTCGGCGTTGCTGGTGGTGGTGTTTGCCTTCGGCGGCACCGAAATCGTCGCGGTGGCCGCAGCGGAAACCGCCGACCCGGGACGCAGCCTGGCGCGCACCATCCGCACCGTGGCCTGGCGCATCCTGGTGTTCTACATCGGGTCGATCAGCGTGATCGTGGCGGTGGTGCCGTGGACCAGCGCCGCACTCAGCTCGCCGTTTGCGGCCGTGCTGGAGGTCGCACGCATTCCCGGTGCCGCCACAGCGATCACCCTGGTGGCGGTGGTCGCACTGCTGTCGGCGCTCAACGCCAATCTGTACGGCGCTTCGCGGATGATCTTCTCGCTGGCCCAGCGCGGCGAAGCGCCACGGTTGCTGGCCAGGACCAGCGGCGAGCAGGTGCCGCTGGTGGCGGTGATCGCCAGCGTGTTGTTCGGCTTCGCCGCCGCAGCGTTGGAGTTGTTGTATCCGAACAAGGTGTTGCCAATGCTGCTCAACATCGTCGGTGCCACCTGCCTGCTGGTGTGGACGATCTCGCTGGTGTCGCAGCTGATCCTGCGCGCCCGCGCGGACCGTGCCGGCCTTGCGCTGCCGTTCCGCATGCGCGGCTATCCGTTTCTGACCGTGCTGGCGCTGGTCATCCTGGCCGTGATCTTCGTGTTGTTGGCCTCTTCGGCCGATACGCGCGCGCAATTCCTCTCGATGGTCGCGCTGACCGCGGTCATCGCAGCGGTGAGCGAAATCGCGCGACGCGTGCGTGGGCGGATGTGAGGGACTGTGGGCGCGGCTGGGCGCGGCTGGGCGCTGATGCGTTGTGTGCGATGACGGATTTGTAAACTGTAACCAGCGGGCAGCGCTCATGACGCGAGCGCAACCGGGAATTGCACCCGTCGTCGGTGGCAACGTTGATGTGTTCCGGTTTTGGCCTGGCCACGGATCACGGCGTCAGCGGAGTGCGTCCGCAATCGCGCACGCGCACTAACCCGCCTGTCCAGGAGCCGCTGCGGGTGCACACCCAGGCTGTGGCCGATCAGCAGGCTCCTCGTCGCGGCATGCTGCGCCGCCGGCATGCGCGGCCGCATCGTCGCCAAAAGCGTCCAGGCCTCGTCGAGCCCTGGTCAGACGACGACGGGTCCAATAACGAAAAACCGCCGCACCGATGCGTTGCGTAAGCGAAACGAGCATTGCGTCAGCAGTCCTGCCTTTTGTGCATTCGCCTTGGGGATCTGATGGTCCAGTTCGGTTATTCTCATCCGAACGCACATGCTCGACCCATCAAGGCGCTCGAAGAATATCGGCCGGATATTCAATGCGGGAACGCGCTTTATGGGTGAGTTCTTCAGACGTCATTGCCGGGGTTCGCCCATGCATGCGGTTTCATCCGACAACCTAGCTGACTTGCCTTCGCCGCTCACGCTGGAAGCAGTGCATGCGTTGGCGTGTCCGGTCGATACGCATCTGGATTCGCTGTATCTGTCGCGCCTAGGTGGCTTCGATTTCTGGAAGGGCGATTGGAAAGCGCATCGGCGTTCTCCGATCCTCTGGTTGATGTCCAAGACCTCACCGAGAGGTCGCACCAACCGCTGATGTACCACGTGAGCGGCCCGGACTTTCTCGCCGGTGGCTATGGCGGTGCCTGTTTCAGCGCCCACGCACTTTGGGAAAACCTCGTCGCTGTGCCTTTTCTCGACCCCTGGAAGCACTGGGTGGAGCATCGGCGCTATGTCCAGGAGATGGTGGCGGCAAGCGGCGGGCGAATGCGGCTGGCACGCAGCGCCACCGAGCTACGCGCGATTCGCGCAGCAGGTCTGTGCTGCGCCATCCTGTCGTTGGAGGGTGCGCACATGCTTGGACCACGCGGGAGCCGCAGCCAGGCGTTGCGGCTGGCGCGTCTGGAAAGTGCAGCCAGGGCCGGCGCCGCCTATCTGACGCTCAACCATTTCAGCCACACCGACATCTCCCAGGCCGGCTATGCATCGCTCAATCCGTGGCGCGAACGTAAAGGTGCGGGGCTGACGGAGTTTGGCCGGCAGGTGGTGGAGCGCTGCATCGATGTCGGGCTTCTGGTGGATCTTTCGCATACCTCGAGCCAGGGGATACGTGACGCCTGCGGCATCTGCCTCCGTCGCGACGTGCCGGCCTTCGTTTCGCATGGCGCATCGCGCAGCGTCACGCGTGGTGTGGAAACGCGGCCTTCGCATCACCTGGACCGGGCGCTCGACGACGCGGCGATCCGTGCCATCGTGCAGACCGGTGGCTGCATCAGCGTCATCCTGGCGCCGTACTTCTTGCAGCATTCACTTTTGGCAGATGGCACGCCGGATATGGATGCCGATCTTGCCTTTGTCGTCGGCTATTACGAAGCGTTCGCCCGACAGATTGCCGCCATGGGAATCGTCGAAGATCCATGGAAACACTTGAGTTTCGGTAGCGATTTCGATGGCGGCATTTCCAGCCTGCCGACCGGGATGCGCAGCGGTGCGGATCTGCACAAGCTCACGCAGGCGATGCTGGATGCCGGCTGGCCCACGCAACGCATCGTCGATGTGTATAGCGGCAACTTTCTGCGGATCTGGGAGCGGGTGCGGCCATAGCGTTGCGCCAACTTGGTTGGAAGGCAGGGCGTGGCAGGTCCTGCGCCGCCTGGCGACGTGCACTGACCAGCGCCCGGCATTTCGCCGTGACAGCATTCGCGCCATTGGGTCGCCCCCGGCGCACGGCGCACTGCCCAGCGGAGGCAGGTGGTCCGACGCACCGCAGTACAGGGGCGGCAATTTGTCGCGGATGCGACGCCGTGTCGCATCGGGAACGGGCGCGACCATCCCTATCATGATCGTCTAGCGCAGCAGCGAGCTCGCGATCGCCCGATGCAGTGCATCCCGGTGATCAACCTGCGAGCTGCTCGCCAACGATCACTTTTCCTGGAGGGTTCTCCATGGACGCACTGCTGTTATCGCGGATCCAGTTTGGATTCGTCATCGCGTTCCACGTATTGTTTCCGGCATTCACCATCGGGCTTTCCAGTCTGCTGGCGTTTCTGGAATGGCGCTGGTTGCGCACGCGTCTGCCGGTCTGGCGCGAGCTGTATTTCTTCTGGCAGAAGATCTTTGCCGTGTCCTTCGGCATGGGCGTGGTCAGCGGCATCGTGATGGCCTTCCAGTTCGGGGCCAACTGGCCGGAATTGAGCCGCGTGGCCGGTGGCGTGATCGGGCCACTGCTGAGCTATGAAGTGCTCACCGCGTTCTTTCTGGAAGCCAGTTTCCTGGGAGTGATGATGTTCGGCTGGGGGCGCATTTCCGAGCGCCTGCATTTGCTGTCCACCTGCATGGTGGCGCTGGGCACGCTGTTTTCCACGTTCTGGATTCTTTCGTCCAATAGCTGGTTGCAGACCCCGGCCGGCTTTGATGTCATCGGCGGCATCGTCCACCCGGTCGACTGGTTGAAGATCATCTTCAATCCCTCGTTCCCGTACCGGCTTGCGCACATGGCGCTTGGCTCATTCATCACCACCTGCTTCGTGGTGGGTGCAGTGGGCGCGTGGTATCTGCATCGTGGCGTGCATCGCCAAGCCGGGCTGTGCATGCTGAAGCTGGCCGTGGTGTTTGCCGCGATCGCCGTACCACTGCAGATCGTTGTCGGCGACATGCACGGCTTGAACACGCTCAAGCATCAGCCGATGAAGATCGCCGCGATGGAAGCGCACTGGCATGCCGAAAAACCGGGCGAGGGATTCCCGCTGGTGGTGTTTGCGGTGCCCAACGCACAGGCCGAGCGTAACGACTATGAGGTGGCGATTCCGCGCCTGGGCAGCCTGATTCTGACCCACCGCCCGGATGGCAGCATCGCACCGCTGACGTCGGTGCCCGCAAGCGAGCGCCCGCCGGTGACGCCGGTGTTCTTCGCCTTCCGCATCATGGTAGGGATCGGCTCATTGATGCTGCTGGTGGCCTGGGTGTCTGCGTTCGCGTTGTGGCGCGGCAAGCTGGTGCACTGGCGCTGGTTGCTGGCGGTTTGGCGCTGGATGTTGCCGAGCGGCTTCATCGCGCTGATTTCCGGCTGGTTCGTCACCGAAATCGGCCGGCAGCCCTATGCGGTCTACGGCTTGTTGCGCACCGCCGATGCGGTGGGCCCGCAGTCTGCGCTGATGACCGCCATCTCGCTGACGGTGTATGTGGCCGGCTACGCGTTCGTGTTCGGCTGGGGCATCTGGTACCTGGTCAAGATCGGCAAGATCGGACCGACACCGCATGATGCGCCGCAGCTGGACCATGGCGAACACACGCCCGCACGGCCGCTGTCGGCGGCCGACGAATCGATCGACGGAGCTGCATGATGGAGATGACGAGCGTCTTGCCGGTGGCGTGGTTTGCGGTGATCGGCTTCGGGGTGCTGATGTACGTCGTGCTGGACGGCTTCGTGCTCGGCATCGGTATCCTGGCGCCGTTCCGAAAGGACGAAGCGCAGCTGGATCTGATGATGAACACCGCCGCGCCGATCTGGGACGGCAACGAAACCTGGCTGGTGCTCGGCGGGGCAGGGCTGCTGGCCGCATTTCCCAAGGCGTATGCGGTGATCCTGTCGGCGCTGTATCTGCCGGTGCTGTTGATGGTGATGGCCTTGGTGTTCCGCGGCGTGGCGTTCGAATTCCGTTTCAAGGCGCATCGATCGCGGCGCTTGTGGAGTAATGCGTTTGCCGCCGGTTCGATCCTGGCCACCTTCGCGCAGGGCGTGATCCTGGGCGCCCTGGTGCAGGGTCTGCAGATCGAGAACGACCGCTATGTCGGCGGCATCTGGGGCTGGTTCAGCCCGTTCGCGATGCTGACGGGCGCCGCCTTGGTGTTCGGCTATGCGCTGCTCGGCAGTACCTGGCTGATTCTCAAGACAGAAGGCCATGTGCAGCAGTTGGCGCGGCAGTTGAGCCGACCGTTGACCATCAGTGTGTTGATCTTCATCGGCCTGGTCAGTGCCTGGCTGCCTTCGCTGCAGTCGCATGTGATGGAGCGCTGGTTCAGTGGCACGCACTATCCGTGGCTGATGCCGGTGCCGCTGCTGGTGGCCATCGTGGGGGTTGCGCTGTGGCGTGCGAGCGAGGCCGCGCGCTCGGATGCGCTGCCATTCCTGCTGGCGATGGGCCTGTTCGTGCTGGGCTTCTTGGGCTTGGTGCTGGGCATGTGGCCGTATCTGGTGCCGCCGGTCTACACCCTCTGGCAGGCTGCCGCACCGCCGTCTTCGCAGCTGTTCGCGATGGTCGGTCTGGTCGCCTTGCTGCCGCTGATCCTGGGCTACACGGTGTGGTCGTACCGCGTGTTTCGCGGCAAGGTCACTGCGGACAATGGGTATCACCACTGATGGCAGGTGCGGCGTCATGGCGCTGCATCGCCCGTCAGCGCAGGCGCTGCCTGAACATCCATTCCCACATCGTCGGGTCCGCATAGGTCGCGTCCCAGGCGTTGTGGTTGCCTTCCGGGTATTCGCTGTAACGCACATTGGCGCCCACGCCTTTCGCAGCGCGGTACAACGCGCGGTCGTCGTGCGGCGGTACCGAGTCGTCCTTGGCGCCATGGAACATCCAGATCGGTACGTGCTTGAGTTGTGTCACTGCCGCGGTGTACGGGTCCGCTTCCTTCGCCACCAGGCTCACGTACAAGGTGCGGCGCTCATCGCGCGGTGCCTTGAGCGCGCCGCAGATCGGCACGATCGCCGCAAACCGGCGCGGCTGCATCAGCCCGATTTCCCAGGCGCCATAGCCGCCCATCGAAATGCCGGTGAGGTAGGTGCGCTGCGGGTCGGCACCGAACTCGGCGCTGGCCGCATCCAGCGCCGCGATCGCCATGCGCGCATTGATGCCCATCCACTCCTCGTCCTCGGGCACTTGCGGCAGCACGACAAGTGCGGGGAAGTCGGCGGTGTGTTCGCTCAAGTACGGGCCCACGCCGACTTCGGCCTGGTCGCGCCCGTTATCGCCGCGCTCGCCCGAGCCATGCAGGAATAGCACGATGGGCCACGGCTGCGGCACCTTGGACGCCGGCACGAACACTTGATAGCGGTACAGGCGCCCGTCCAGTTTCAACGTGCGGGTGACGAAGTGGCCGCGGCGTTCGTCATGGTGGCGCTCAGCCATGCTGGAACAGCCGGCCAGCAATAGCGCAAAGGCAATGACAACAAGACAACGACGAATCACGCAGCTCTCCCGACCGATCACATGGGTGCAGTATTACCGCATGCCGGTGCGCTGGCGTGTCGAGGCGCGGCGATTCCTGTCGAATATTCATCTGCTTGTCGTCATCGCGTGCATCACACGCGCTAGGCCAGGTACCGCAGGTCAGGGCAGCAGTATCAACGTGGCCAGGCCCAGGAAGCTCAAAAAGCCCATCACGTCGGTCAAGGTGGTCAGGATTACGCCACCGGCCAATGCCGGATCGAAGCCCAACCGTTTCAGCGTCACCGGCACCAGCACTCCGCCGAAGGCGGCAGTGAGCATGTTCACCGTCAACGCGGTGCCGATCACCAGCGACAGCATCGGTTGCCGGAACCAGGCCAGCACGATCAAGCCAAGCCCGATGCCCAGGCACAGCCCGTTGATCAGCGCGACAGTAAGCTCTTTCTTGAGCAAGGTCATCACGTTGGACGAGCCGATCTGGCCCAGTGCCAGACCGCGCACCATCAGTGCCAGCACCTGGGTGCCGGCATTGCCGCCCATGCCGGCAACGATCGGCATCAGCGCCGCAAGCGCCACCAGTTTTTCGATGGTGCCTTCGAACCTGCTGACCACGCTGGACGCCAGAAACGCGGTGCACAGATTGATGCTCAGCCAGATCAGGCGGCGCCGGAAGGCGCGCCGTGCCGGGCTGAACATGTCTTCGTCTTCGTCCAGACCGGCCGCGCTCATGGCCTGGTGCTCGGCCTGCTCGCGGATGATGTCGACCACGTCGTCGATGGTGATGCGGCCGAGCAGGATGTTGTTGTCGTCCACCACCGGCGCGGAGATCCAGTCGTGGTCGGAGAAGCGCCGCGCCACTTCGTCCGAACCGTCGCCGACATCGATGGCCGGTTGCTCGTCGTCGATCAGCCGGTTGACCGGCGTACTGTCTTCGTGGGTGACCAGCGCCGCCAGCGGCACACGGCCCAGGTATTGGTGGCGCCGGCTCACCACGTACAGGTGATCGGTGTGGTCGGGCAGCTCGCCGCGCAGGCGCAGATAGCGCAGCACCACATCCACGTTGACGTCGGCGCGCACGGTGACCACGTCCGGGTTCATCAGACGCCCGGCGGTGTCTTCCGGATACGACAGCACCTGCTCGAGCCGCTCGCGGTTTTCGCGGTCCATCGACTTGAGCACTTCATCGATGACGGTATCGGGCAGGTCTTCGACCAGGTTGGCCAGATCGTCGATGTCCAGGTCTTCGACCGCAGCCACGATCTCGTCCGGGTCCATGTCGGCCAGCAGGCTTTCGCGCACTTCGTCGCCGACGTGCAGCAGCACCTCGCCATCGTCTTCCGGATCGACCAGCCCCCACGCCACTTCGCGCTTGCCGGGCGGCAGCGATTCGAGCAGGTTGCCGATTTCCGCCGGCGCCAGCGTATTGACCAACCGGCGTACCGGCCCGAGGCGTCCGCTATCCAGCGCGTCGGACAGCAGGCGTAGCTGGCGCGCGGTTTTGTCGTGGCGGACGGCTTCGGCCATGCGCGGCTTCCCGGAAGAGTGGACGCGCCAGTAAAGGACGCGGTGCTGGGTCAGCAAGGCATTATCGCTTGCGTATGGTGACGAAACATACAGGGTCGCTGCCGCGCGCTTGCGCAGGGCATGCGCGGTGGACGCAGCCAAGCCGCGAGGGCTGCTGAAGGTGGATGGAGCGGTACGCGATTGACGATGCGGGCGGAATTTTCGATGCGCTTTTCGACCAAGGAGGCGATCAAAGCGGTGCGAGCGGGCGTGACCGGCGCGCAGCAATCGCACTGCCCAAGCGGTGCGTGCCGATTCGCAGCACCGTCTGCCCGCCTCAGGGCTGCGAAATCGTGTCGATCGCCGTTTTGAAGGAAACGCAGGTCTGGAAGCATCGGCCGCGCTGCCGGGCCGGGTGCGCGTCGCAATTACCGCAGCAACCCCTGCGCGTGGCCAGTCAGCCATTTTTCGATGCCCTTGCGATCGCGGGCGCGCAGCAATTTTTCGCCGTGCACGCGCAACTCGCCCAGATGGGTGTCGCGCACCGCGCGGCGCACTTCCAGCAAGGTGGCCGGATGCAGGCTGAACTCGGTGAGCCCCAACGCCAGCAGCATCGGCACGAAGCGCGGATCGCCGGCGATTTCGCCGCACACCGCGACCGGCTTGCCGTAGGCGCGTCCGGTGGCGATGACCTGCGCGATCAGTCGGAGGACGGCGGGATGCAGGGGCGAGTACAGCTCGCCCAACGCCTCGTTGTTGCGATCCACCGCCAGCAGGTACTGCACCAGGTCGTTGGTGCCGATGGACAGGAAATCGATATCGTCGATGAAGCAGTCCAACGCCAATGCCGCCGCCGGCACTTCGATCATCGCGCCCAGCGGAATGTGCTCGGCGATCTCGTGGCCTTCGGCGCGCAGCTGCGCGGTGAGCTTCTTCAACTGCTTGCGCAGCTGCAGGATTTCTTCGCGGCCGCTGACCATCGGCACCAGGATGCGCACCGGCCCGTAGCCGGACGCACGCAGGATCGCGCGCAATTGCGCCTGCGCCACCGCCGGCCGCGCCAGCGACAGGCGCACGCCGCGCAGACCCAGCGCCGGGTTGTCCTCATCGCTCAAGGTCAGACCGGTGCGGTCGGCCTTGTCGGCGCCCAGGTCCAGGGTGCGGATGGTGACCGGGCGGCCGCTCATGCCCAGCACGGTGTCGCGGTAGGTGTGGAACTGTTCGTCTTCGTCCGGCAGCTCGTTGCGCTGCAGGAACAGGAATTCGGTGCGATACAGGCCCAGGCCGCTGGCCCCGAGCGCATGCGCGTTGGCCACGTCTTCCAGCGATTCGGCGTTGGCCAGCAGGGTGATGTCGACGTTGTCGCGCGTGCGCGTGGGCTTGGAGCGTAGCCGGCCCAGCTCGCGCTGTTCCTTGGCCAGTGCACGCAGGCGCTCGCGGTAGTCGCGCAGATGTTCGGGCTTGGGGTCGACGATCACCTGGCCCGAGCCGGCATCGACAATCAGCACATCGCCATCTTCGATGCGCTGCAGCGCGTCGCTGACGCCTACCACCAACGGCAGGTGCAGGCTGCGCGCCAGGATCGCGCTGTGCGACAGCGTGCTGCCGGCCGTGGTGACGATGCCGACCACACCTTGCGCCTGCAGCTGCGCCAGCTCGGAAGGTGCCACGTTGTCGCACACCAGGATCTCGCCGGCCACCCCCTTGAGGTCGGGTGCGCGCTTGTGCAGGAATGCATGGATGCGGCCGATCACGTGATCCAGATCGTCCATGCGGCTCTTGAGGTACGCATCCTCCATCCCGTCGAACACCGCCGCCAGGCGGTCGCGCTGCACACGCAGGGCATAGTCGGCGCTGTAACGGTGGGTGCGGATCAGCTCATCCAGGCCTTGCAGCAGTTCGGGGTCATCGAGCAGCAATGCATGCAGCTCGAGAAATTCGCCGACCTCGCGCGCCAGTGCGCCGTGCAGGCGGTCGCGCAGCTGCTGCATTTCGACCCGTGCCGACGCGATGGCTGCATGCAGGCGCTGCAGCTGCGTTTCCACCTGATTGGCGGGCACGCGTTGTTCGGCCACTTCCAGGGTATGGCTCTGGCGCACGCGCGCGCGGCCAAGTGCATTGCCGCGTGCAGCGCCATGTCCGCGCAGGCGCAGGCTCATGCGCGTCCCTGGCGCAGCGGCGCCGTGTCGGTCGCAACGGCGCCGACGCCGCGCATGCTCAGCTGTCCTCGTCGAAACGACGCTCGAACAGGTCCACCAGCGCCTGCAAGGCCTCGGCTTCGTCTTCGCCATCCAGCCGCACCACCACGCTAGTGCCCTGGCCTGCGGCCAGCAACATCACGCCCATGATGCTCTTGGCATTCACCTCGCGCCCCTTGGCCGCCAGGGTGGCGTTGCTGCGATACGACGACAGCGTCTGCACCAGCTTGGCGGTGGCCCGCGCATGCAGTCCGAGTCGGTTGGAAACTATGAGTTCGCGTTCAAGCATCGTCGATGATCGCTCCGTTGCGGGTACCGGCCGCCGCAGTGGCGGGCAGCTCCTGCAATCCTTGTTCGGGGTAGTTCATCACGCGCAGCAGCATCGGCAGGCTCAGCGCGGACACCCGGCGAACCGGGGTGCCCAGCTTGGCCAGACGGTTGGCGAGATTGCTGGGGCTGGCGCCGTACAGGTCGGTCATGACCAGCACGCCGTCGCCGCTGTCGACCCGGCGCATCGCCGACGATGCCTGGGGCAGCAATGCGTCCAGGTCTGCATCGAACGGCACGTCGAATGCTTCGGTCTTCAACGGCAATTGCCGCAACAGCCCTGTCGCCACGTTCAACAACGCTGCGCCAATGCCGGGATGAGTAATGAGGAGAATGCCACAGGCCATGCCGAAACGTTAACAGGTCAGCATGACTGCGCGATAGCGTTTGCCCGCACAGATGCGTTGCGAACTGAATAGATGTTTAGGACCGCTGCAGCGACGTGGCGGCAGCATGTGTGGCCATCGTGCGCTGCCTACCTGGCGCCGAGCCGTGCCTCATGCAGCGTCAGCAGTGCGACCCGCATCGCAAGCGAGCGCTGCCGTTTTGCCTTCAGCGAGCAGGGGCATGTAGCCATGCGTGGCGGAATACCATCGACGCATTGGGTGTAACGGCGCCAACGCCTTGGTCGTGCAGCGTTGCAGAGCGCGCCGAATGAGAGCGCCAAGCGGTTTTCGGGACGTTGGCGATCCAGTCGCGTCAGCTGCAGCGTTGTCGGGCCTGCGCAGCGTCCGCCAGACGCCAGCCGCCGCAAGCAATCCAACCTAAAAATAGGGCCAGCGAGCGTGCGTCCTCAACGTAGATGCAGCACACGCCGCAGGATGCCGCTGTAACGATTCCCGATTCCCGATTCCCGAATCCGCGCCCCTCAGTCCTGCTCGCGATGAAACGTCGCCACTTCCGGCCAGCCCTGTTCGCGCGCATGTCGGGCCATGCGTTCGGCCATGTACACCGAACGGTGCTTGCCGCCGGTGCAACCGAAGGCGATGGTCACGTAGCTGCGGGTGTCGTTGCGCAGTCGTGGCAGCCAGGTGTCGAGCAGGTCCACGATCTGCGCGCTGTAGCGTTGCACGTCGGCCTCGTTGTCCAGATAGTTGCGCACGCCGGCATCGCGGCCGGTGAGTGGACGCAGCTCCGGATCCCAATGCGGATTGGGCAGCACGCGCGCATCGAACACGAAGTCGGCTTCGGCCGGCACGCCGCGCTTGTAGGCGAACGATTCGAACAGCAGCGACAGCCGATCATGGGAACCAAGCGCGAACTCGGTGACCACGCGGCGCCGCAATTGATGCACGTTGAGCGTGCTGGTGTCGATGACGGCATCGGCCTGCGTACGCAACGGTTCGGTCAACTGGCGCTCGCGGGTGATCGCTTCCGGCAGTGCCAGGCCGAGATGGCTGAGCGGGTGGCGGCGGCGGGTATCGGCATACCGCTTGATCAATGCCTCGTCGCTGGCTTCGAAAAACAGCAATCGCGCCTCGATGCCGTATTCCTGCGCGGCCTGGCGCCACTGCGCCAGCTGGGTCAGGTCGCTGCGGCTGCGCACATCGATGCCCACCGCCAGGCGCTGGTCGCCGACCGGGTTGCCACGCAGGCGGCTTTTGACGAAGTCCGGCAGCAGCTCGACCGGCAGATTGTCCGAGCAGTAGTAGTCCAGATCTTCGAAGGTCTTCAGCGCGACCGATTTGCCCGAGCCGGATAGCCCGCTCACGATCATCAGCGTGGAGGGCGCGATACTCATGGCGTGCGTCGCTCCAGCAGGTTGCTATGGCGGGCGATGAACATCGCTGCCGGATCGATGCCTTTGGTGCGCAGGATATGCAGCCGGGTCGCCGCTTCGGTCAGCACGGCCAGATTGCGGCCGGGCATGACCGGCAGGGTGATCAGCGGGACGTCCAGGTCCAGCACATGGCGGCTGCCCGAATCGCCGGTCAGACGCTCGTAGCCGGACGGCGTCGGCTCGGTCATCGGCCGGGTCAGGTGCACGATCAGGCGCAGGTACTTGTTCTTCTTCACCGCGGTGTCGCCGAACATGTCGCGGACGTTCAGGACGCCCAGGCCGCGTACTTCCAGCAAATCCTGGAGCAATTCGGGGCAGGTGCCGTCGAGCACGTCGGGCGCGATCTGGGTGAACTCGGGGGCATCGTCGGCCACCAGTCGGTGACCGCGGCTGAGCAGTTCCAGCGCCAGCTCGCTCTTGCCCGAGCCGGCTTCGCCGGTGATCAGCACGCCGATCGAGTAGATCTCCATGAACACGCCATGCAACGTGACCCGCGGCGCCAGCGTGCGCGCCAGATGGTAGGAGAGGTGGTTGAGCAGTTCGTGGCCGCGCTTGGACGAGATCCACAGCGGCGTATTGGATTCGTCCGCCGCCGCGCGCAGATCTTCCGGGCATGACTGGTTCTTGCTGATCGCCAGCGCCAGCGGTTGCACCTGGATGATCTTTTCGATGGTCTCCCAGCGCTGCCGCGCATCCAGCGAGTCCAGCCAGGCCAGTTCCTCGGTGCCCAGGATCTGCACCTTGTTGGGATAGATCACATTGAGGTAGCCGGCCAGCGACGGGCGCCGTGCGTTGTTGCTGCCGGCCTGGATCTCGCGGTGCTCGCCCTTGGGGCCGGCGACCCAGCGCAGCGCGAGCTTGTCGCGCTGCTGGTCGAACAGTTCGCGTGCGGTGATGCTGGTATTCATGCCGCGCTCGCCTGCGCGGGCGGCACGTCGGCCAGCAGCGTCATCAGGGCATCGGCGTTGGGTGCGGCGCGCAAGTTCTGACGGAAGTCGGCATCGGAGAACCGTTCGGCCAGCTCAGACAGCAGCATCAGGTGCTGGTGGGTGTAGTGCGCCGGCACGGCCATGGCGAAGACCAGATCCACCGGCTCGTCGCCGCCGAAGGGCACCGGCGTATCCAGCCGCAGCAAGGCCCCGCGTGGCTCGGTGAGGTCGGGGCAGCGCCCATGCGGAATGGCGATGCCATGGCCAATGGCGGTACTGCCCAGGGCCTCGCGTTCGCACAGGTTGGCGTAGAGCTCGTCGGCGCCGGCCTGACGACAGGAGAGCAGGTCGGCGGCGGCATGCAGGACGGTGTCGCGATCGGCGGCCGGCGACACCAGGGTGCGCACGGCCGCCATCAGATCGGTTAAAGGCATGAGGGCATCAGGCGGGAAGCGTCATGCGGGATTGTCGCGCACCTCGCGGGCGTGGTGGTTACATTTCTTCTCTTTGTGCTTGAGGACCAGGCGGTCGAGCTTGTCGACCAGCAGGTCGATGGCCGCATACATGGTGGAACCGCTGGCATCTGCGTGCAGGGTGCGACCGGGAAGGTTGACGGTGGCGACCACGTGGTGGTCCGGCTTGCGGACGGCCAGCTGCGTTCGGACTTCGCAGTGCTGGTCGAAATGGCGCTGCAGTCGCTGCAGCTTGCTTGCCACGTACTCCCGCAGGGCGGGGGTCACTTCAAGCTGGTGGCCATACGTCTCGATACGCATCGGATACCTCCATTGGTCGGTGGGCCAATGAACCGTTCCGGTGATCCGACAAACCCGGCGCAGGCCGGCGTTGCGGTGGTTGCAACGTCAGGCGATGCGCACGCGTTCGTGGGAGGCGGAAATGTTCATGGCCTCACGATACTTCGCAACGGTGCGCCTCGCCACTGGGACGCCGGATGTTTTCAGCAGATCGGCCAGCTTGGCGTCGGAGAGCGGTTTGCGCGGGTTTTCCGCATCGATCAGGCGCCGGATCATGGCCTGGATGGCAGTGCTGGAGGCCTCGCCGCCGCTGTCGGTGTCGATGCCGGAGGCGAAGAACGAGCGCAGCGCGATGGTGCCGCGCGGGGTGCGCACGTACTTGCGGGCGATCGCGCGGGAAATGGTGGACTCGTGAAGGCCGAGCTCGCCTGCGATCTCGCGCAGCGTCAAGGGGCGCAAGGCCTGCGCACCGAACTCCAGGAACCCGGCCTGGTGCTCCAGCAGGCAGCGGACCACCCGCAGCAGGGTTTCGCCACGCGCCTCCAGGCTCTTGAGCAGCCAGCGCGCTTCCTGCAACTGGCCGCGCAGATAGCCGGCATCGGATTCGCCGCAGCTGCGGATCAGGTTTTCGTAGCCGCGGTGAATGGTGACCTTGGGCTGCGCGCGGCCGGCCAGCGCAGCCCGCCAGACCCCGCGCTGGCGCCAGATCACGCAGTCGGGCACGACGTAGGTGTCCTGCGACAGGTCGCCGATCTGTTTGCCCGGGCGCGGGTCCAGCGAGCGCACCAGCTGCACCGCCTGTTCGACATCGGCAGTGGAGCGCTTGAGCTCGTGCGCCAGCCCGGCCACGCCGGCGCGCGGCAGCCGTTCCAGCGGGCCGGCAACGATCTGCAGCGCCAACTCGCGGCCGGGCGTCTGCGCATCGAGTACCCCCAGCTGCAATGCCAGGCATTCGCCCAGCGTGCGCGCGCCCACGCCCACCGGGTCGAAGCGCTGGATCTGGTGCAGGACGGTGAGCACGTCGGCCTCGTCGACCGCTGCGCCCAGCGCCAGGGTTTCGAGAATGGCCGACAGTGGTTCGCGCAGGTAGCCGTCTTCGTCGAGGGCGTCGATCAGCATCGCGCCGATCTGGCGGTCACGCGGCGACAGGGGCGACAGATGCAACTGCCACAAGAGGTGGTCGGCCAATGTTTCGGATTCGGCCACGCGCTCTGCGGCATCGCCGGACTCGTCGTCGTCGAAGCTGCCGCCGCTGCCCGAGCCGGTCCATTGCAGCTCGTCTTGCGACCAATCGTCGTCGCGCTCGGCAGGCGCGACTTCTTCGCGCTGAGGTTCTTCGGTGGACGCGGACGGCGCGGATTCCACCGCAATGTCGCTGGCGGCATGCGCGGCTTCGTCGGCCCATTCCAGCAGCGGATTGGTTTCCACGGCCTCGGCGATTTCCACTTCCAGCTCGGTGGTGGACATCTGCAATAGCTTGATCGCCTGACGCAACTGCGGCGTCATGACCAACTGCTGTCCTAGCGATGTCTGGAGCCGGGCTTTCATGCGGGCACTGACTGGAAAAAACGTTGGCGCGGCGACGCGCTCAAAGGCGGAAAGTTTCCCCCAGATACACGCGACGGACGTCGGGATTGGCTAGCAACGTGTCTGGTGCCCCCTGCGCCAGTACGCCTCCCTCGGCGAGGATATACGCGCGATCGCAGATTCCCAAGGTCTCGCGCACGTTGTGGTCGGTGATCAGCACGCCGATGCCGCGTTCCTTGAGGTGGATGATGATGCGCTGGATCTCGCCGACCGAAATCGGGTCCACGCCGGCGAACGGCTCGTCCAGCAGCATCATGCGCGGCTTGGCCGCCAGCGCACGTGCGATCTCGCAACGTCGCCGTTCGCCGCCGGAGAGGCTGGCGCCGAGCTGATCGGCCACGTGGGTGATCTGCAGTTCTTCCAGCAGCGAGACCAGTTCTTTCTCGCGCCCGGCGTTGTCGAGTTCCTCGCGCAGCTCCAGCACCAGGCGGATGTTGTCGGCCACGGTGAGCTTGCGGAAGATCGACGGTTCCTGCGGCAGGTAGCCGACGCCCAGCTTGGCGCGTGCGTACATCGGCTCGGCAGTGAGGTCGCGGCCATCCAGTTCGATACGGCCGGCATTGGCTTCGACCAGACCCACGATCATGTAGAAGCAGGTGGTCTTGCCGGCCCCATTGGGGCCGAGCAGACCGACCACTTCGCCGGCTTCGAGCGTGAGGCCGAACTCCCTGACCACTTCGCGTTGCTTGTATTTCTTGCGCAGACCGGTGGCGACCAGCATTACTTCTTCCCCTGCGGCTTGGCAGCGGGCTTGGCGGCCGGTGTCGCCGCAGGCGTTGCCGCGGCAGGCGCCGCATTTTTCGGCTGGATGATGGTGCGCACCCGGCTGCCATCGCCGCCGCTCTGCATGTTGCCGGTCTTGGTGTTGTAGACCATGCGCTGGCCGGCGTTGGTGCCCTTGGGCGAATCGACCTTGTAATTGCCGGTCAGGATGATGATCTCATCGGCGACCTTGTATTCGATGTTGTCGGCCTGGCCGTGCATCGTGGCGCCGTCGTCCATCTCCTGCTTGAGCGTGGCCTGCTTGCCGTTGAGCACCACGCGATCGGTCTGGCCGTTCTTCTGGAAGATATCGGCGGTGTCGGCGTGGATTTCCAGCGTGCCCTGGGTGATCACCACATTGCCGCTGAAACGGCACTTGCCGCTGTCGTCGAGCATGTTGCAATCGTTGGCATTGGAGTCGATCGCCATCGGCTGGTTGCGATCGCTGGTCTTGGCCATTGCCAACGCAGGCAGCAGCAGTGCGGCAAACGCCAGTTTAGCGGGCAGCATTCGGTTCATAGCGGGTCTTGACCTGAGAGAGGAGCTTGTACTGGCGTGATTTGAGGTCGGCTTCGAAGCCGACGCCGCTCTGCATGATACCCGGGCGGGTCATGGTCACTGGCGCGTCGGTCTTGGCGATGTTCTGTTGCGGGAACACGTCCAGGCTTTGGGTGCGGAACGTGGTTGGCGGGGTGGCGCCGCCGGTCGGGCTGTCGCCCTCGACATCGCCGCGCAGGCGCAATTGGCTGCCGTCCGGGTTGACCCAGCCGGTCTTGGAACGCAGGGTCCACGGCAGATTGGCGTTGTCGGGCATCAGGAACACCGGCGTGGTGATGTCTGCGGTCTGGTCGGCACGGTTGCGATGCATTTCCGGCGCGCGCAGCGTCATCGACTCCTTGCCGCTCTGCTTGTCCAGGGCAATCAGCTCGAAGTCGCGCAGGATGTAGTCCGCGCCGGACTCCTGCACGGCCGCGGCGGCCGGACGCGCGCGTTGCTTCCAGGCCGACCAGCCGGAAATCACGGCGGCGACGAATAGCACGACGCCCAGGGTGGTGCGCCAGTTCCAATTCATGCCGAGAACCTTTCGATGATGCGTTCGACCTGGCCTTGTGCGGCCAGCACCACATCACAGACTTCGCGCGCGGCACCTTCGCCGCCACGGGCGCGGGTGTGCCACTGCACGCGCTCGGCGATCCATGGGTGCGCGTTGGCCGGCGCCACCGGCAGGCCGACCGCGAGCAGGGCGGGCAGGTCGGGGAGGTCATCGCCCATGAACAGCACCTGGTCCAGCGACAGGCCGTGCTCCTGGCACAGCGCCAGCACCGCCAGGCGCTTGTTCTTGACCCCGATCTGCACATGCAGGCCCAGATCCTGCCCGCGCTTTTCCGCCGACAGGCTGGCGCGCGCCGTAATCAGCGCGACGTGGATGCCGGCGTGGTCGAGCTGCTTGAGGCCCTGGCCGTCGAGCACATTGAACGCTTTGCTCTCGTGACCGGCGTGGTCGTAATACAGGCGGCCGTCGGTCAGCGTGCCGTCGACGTCGAAACAGGCCAGGCGGACGCGCGCGGCGCGCTCGATCAGCTCGGCGGGAAGGTGCTGCAAGGGGGAATAGGGCATCGGCACGAATCGGTGAGAACGGGGTCCGGCGGTTGAAAACTGAACCTGTTAAACCACCTTGGCGCGCAACAGGTCGTGAATGTTCAATGCGCCCACCGCGCGGTGCTGCGCATCCACCACGATCAGGCCGTTGATCTTGTAGTCTTCCATGAGCCGCGCGGCCTCGGCGGCCAGCTGGTCGGCGCCGATGGTGCGCGGGTTGCGCGTCATCACCTGCGCGATGCCGGCGCTGCGCACGTCGATGTCGCTGTCCAGCGCGCGGCGCAGGTCGCCGTCGGTGAACAGCCCGATCAGATGGCCGTCGGCGTCCACCACGGCAGTCATGCCCAGCCGCTTGCGGCTCATTTCCATCAACGCCTCGCTCAGGCTGGCGTCTTCGCGCACACGCGGAAGGTCCTCGCCGGCGTGCATCACGTCGGTGATGTGCAGCAGCAGGCGCCGGCCCAGGCTGCCGGCCGGGTGCGAGCGCGCGAAGTCGTCGGCGGTAAAGCCGCGCGCATCCAGCAGCGCAACCGCCAGCGCATCGCCCATCGCCAGCGAGGCGGTGGTGCTGGAGGTGGGGGCCAGATGCAGCGGGCAGGCTTCGGCCGACACACTGACGTCCAGGTGCACGTCGGCGGCCTGGGCCAGGGTGGAACTGGTGCGGCCGGTCATGGCGATGATCGGGTTGCCCTGGCGCTTGAGCACCGGCAGCAGCATGCGCACTTCGTCCGATTCCCCCGAGTACGACAACGCCAGCACGATGTCGGCCTCGGTGATCATGCCCAGGTCGCCATGTCCGGCTTCGCCCGGGTGCACGAAGAACGCCGGGGTGCCGGTCGAGGCGAGGGTGGCGGCGATCTTGCGCGCCACATGGCCGGACTTGCCCATGCCCGTGGCGACCACCCGTCCGCGCGAGGCCAGCACCAAGCGGCAGGCCGCAGCGAATTCGCCGCCGATGCGCGCGCCCACGCTGGCCAGCGCCTCGCGCTCGATCTCCAGCACACGCTGGCCGCTGGCGACCAGGCTGGCGTCGCTGACGGTGGCGGAGGGCAGGTGCGAGACAGCCATGCAGGACTCGGGTGAAGAGTAGAATGTGCGCTCATTTTATGAGGAAACGCCCTTTGGACGCCGAAACCATCCGTAAACTCATCGAATCCGGCTTGCCCGAAGCCCGCGTCGACGTGCACGGCGACGACGGCGTGCACTTCGAGGCCACCGTGGTCAGCCCCGCATTCATCGGCAAGGCGCCGCTGGCGCGGCACCGCATGGTCTATGCGACCCTGGGCGAGCTGATGGGCGGGGCGATCCACGCGCTGCAACTGAAGACGCTGACGCCCGAAGAAGGCTGAACACAGCCGCCGAGCGGGCTGGGCCGGAGCGGTGCCCAGGGCGGGGCCGGGAAGCGGAATGCACCTGCATCGCCTCGGCCGGCGTCGTCCACGCTCACGCAGTGACTGCGTCCAGCGCGTCTCGGGCCGTACCCGGCGCGGCTCGATCCCCGGTGCCATCGCACGCCGCGTGCACCACGATCGATACGTCCCTCACTTCATTCCCCCGACATCCCTTCTACTTTCGGATTTCTTAAGATTCCCATGGCAAAAATCGTAGTGACCGGCGGCCAAGCGCTGCATGGCGAAGTCAATATTTCCGGCGCCAAGAACGCCGTGCTGCCGATCCTGTGCGCGACCCTGCTGGCCGACGCGCCAGTGGAAATCAGCAACGTGCCGCATCTGCACGACGTGATCACCACGGTGAAATTGCTCAGCGAGCTGGGCGCCGAGGTCACCATCGACGAAGGCACGCTGGCCAAGGGCCGCTCGATCCTGGTCGACCCGCGCTCGGTCACCCATCAGGTTGCGCCGTATGAGCTGGTCAAGACCATGCGTGCCTCGATCCTGGTGTTGGGTCCGCTGCTGGCGCGCTACGGCACTGCAGAAGTCTCGCTGCCCGGCGGTTGCGCGATCGGTTCGCGCCCGGTGGACCAGCACATCAAGGGCCTGCAGGCACTGGGTGCCGAGATCAGCGTGGAAAACGGCTACATCAAGGCCACCAGCAATGGCCGCCTGAAGGGTGCCCGCTACGTATTCGACATGGTCAGCGTCACCGGCACCGAGAACGTGCTGATGGCCGCGGTGCTCGCCGAGGGCACCACGGTGCTGGAAAACGCGGCGATGGAGCCGGAAGTCACCGACCTGGCCGACTGCCTGATCGCACTCGGTGCGCAGATCGAAGGCGCGGGCACGCCGCGCATCGTGGTGCAGGGCGTCGAGCGGCTGGGCGGCGGGCACCATGCGGTGCTGCCGGACCGCATCGAAACCGGCACCTTCCTGGTCGCTGCGGCGATGACCGGCGGCAGCGTCACCGTGCGCCGCGCGCGCCCGGAAACGCTGGACGCAGTGCTGGACAAGCTGACCGAGGCTGGCGCCACGATCACCACCACCGCCGACAGCATCACGCTGGACATGCACGGCAAGCGCCCGCGCGCGGTCAGCCTGACCACCGCGCCGTACCCGGCGTTTCCCACCGACATGCAGGCGCAATTCATGGCGCTCAACTGCGTGGCCGACGGGGTGGGCGTGATCAACGAAACCATCTTCGAAAACCGCTTCATGCACGTCAACGAGCTGCTGCGCCTGGGCGCGGATATCCAGGTCGAAGGCCATACCGCCATCGTGCGCGGTGCCGAACGCCTGAGCGGCGCGCCGGTGATGGCGACTGACCTGCGCGCGTCGGCATCGTTGATCCTGGCCGGCCTGGTCGCCGATGGCGACACCACCATCGATCGCATCTACCACCTGGACCGTGGCTACGAAAACATCGAGGAGAAGCTGGGGGCGCTGGGCGCGACCATCCAGCGCACCGCATGATCCTGCGCGGCCGTTTCACCACCCGGCGCAAGGTCCTGCTGGGTGTGATCGTGCTGATCCTGGCATGGCTGGCCTATGCCTGGAGCGTGGGCATGGCCATCACCCAGGGCGTGGAGTTCAAGGACATGGACTGGAACAACGACGGCACCGCAAGCCGCGAAGAAATCGCGCAATCGTTCTATGCAGTGGCGGTGAAGAAGACTGTCGAAGGCAAACGCCATTGCGACCTGTTTTATTGGCGCAAGAACGACCAGCAGATTCGTGTGGATTGCCGCACGTTGTTCAGCACCGGCGATGAGAAGCCAGCGGCCAAGCCTGAGGGTTGAGCGTGTTTCTGCGTGCTGCGGAGAGTCCGCCGCACGCCTATCGGAATAAAAAAAGCCCGGCTTGCAGCCGGGCTTTTCATCGCTGTCAAAGGCAGTGCGCCCGCCGAGCGAGTCGCATGCTTTGGCAGGAGCGTGCCTGCGCGCGACGGGGCGTTACCGATAAAGACCCGTCGCGCGCGGGCACGCTCCTGCCAAGATCGCCTGGCGTCTAGCGCAACGCCTTGATGGTCAGATCCAGTGCGTCCTGGCCTTTTTCCTTCTGCAGCAGGCGCGCCGGGACCGGCAGGTCCTTGACCACCCACGCGATCAATTCCTTGTCGCCGTCCACGCGCGACACCTTGGTGGCCTGCTCCTGCTTGCCGTTGACGGTGATGGTTTCCTTGCCGACCACCTTGTAGCTCATCGGCTTGATGCGGCCTTCGTCCACCATGCGGTAGTTGAGCGGTTTGCCGGCGGCCAGATCGCGCGTGATGGCCAGGTTGATCAGCAGCGCATCCATGTCGCCCGGCTGCAGTTTGACCGGGCCGCGGCGGTCCGGCTTGATATCCCCGCCCCAGGTGGCCTGACTGGTCTTCCAGTCGTAGTTGGCGGTGACGTTACGGCGCTTGACCATCATCGACGAGGTGTCGTTGCTGCTGACCGGGCGTAGCCGGCCATTGGCTTCTTCGAACACCGTGCTCTGGGTCAGGTTGGCGAGCTGGTTCTGGATGGTCAGCGTATACCGCCACTGATTGGCACCGGCGGCGGCCAGGGTCATGGTGCCGTTGGCTTGCATGCCCATGTAGTTGGCCGAGTAGTCGGCCTGGAATGGCTGCATGGCCAAGGCAGGCAGACTGGCCATCGCCAATGCGGCGGCGGCAATGATGGCGCTGGGACGGGGGAGGGTTTTCATCGGTCAGGCTCCTTGGTATTCGACCAGGCGTAGATCGACCTGATCCTCACCTTTGTCACGTTGGAGGATGCGCACCGGAGTGGGAACTCCGTTGGCGATCCACAGGATGGTTTCGTTGTCGCCACCGTTGACGCGGTACACGCGCAACGCGTCGTAGCTCAGATCGCCCACCTGCACCACCTCGGTGGCATCGGCGGCGCGGTAGTCGTATTTGCGCACCTTGCCCACGTCGACGTAGCGATAGCTCAGGCTGCGCCCGGGTTGCGCGTCGCGCATCAGCGACAGGTTCAGCGACAGCGCGCTCTGGTCGCCGTGCTGCAAGGGGATCGGCTGCTGGCGATCTTCCTTCAGATCACCGTTCCATTGCGCTGTGCCGGCCTGCCAGTTGTAGACGCCGGTGACCTTCTTGCCGAAGAACACCGCCTTGCGTACCGTGCTCTGGCTCAGCGGCACATAGGTGTCGCCATCCACGCGGAACACCGTGCTCTGCTCCAGGTTCAGGCCCAGGATGCTGGCGAAGCCCTTGCGGCCACGCACCGACATGTCGATGCGCCACTGGTTACCCTCGCCGTGGCTGACCTGCATGGTGGCATCGCCTGCTTCCTTGCCACGATAGAACGCTTGGTAGGTCGCCACGAACGGCTCAAGCGGCGGTGGCGTCCAGGTGCCGGCGGGCAGGGCAGCGGGCGGTGTCGGTGCCGCGCCTGGAATCGTGACCGCAGCGGGCGCCGCTGGTTCAGACGCGACGGGCGCCTGCTGTGCACGGCCTGGGCCGGCCTCGGTAAGTAGGGCAACAGTTAACAGCGCGGCGGCGATCGGGATGACGTTCATGCGCTGGTGGCGGGCACGGAGGCCGCAAGGATGTCCGGGACGGGATGAGGGGAATGTCTTCCGCATTCAGGCGAGTGCGGTGTTTGCGGACTCTAGTCGCAGTGGCGTAAACAGGCACTGACCGTCGATAAGCACGGTGTCGCCATGCACCGCGACGCGGCCACTGGCAAGCAGCTCCAGCGTGGCCAGGAGCAGCGGGTGCTCGCGCGCCAGCACCCGCACGGCCAGTTGTTCGGCACTGTCGCCGGGCAGGACCGGAACACGCGCCTGCGCGATCACCGCGCCGGCATCCAGTTCCGGTACCACCAGATGCACGCTGGCACCATGCTCTGCATCGCCGGCTTCCAGCGCGCGTGCGTGCGTGTGCAGGCCACGGTATTTGGGTAGCAGCGAGGGATGGATGTTGAGCATGCGCCCGGCGAAACGGCGCACCAACGGCTCGCCCAGGATGCGCATATAGCCGGCGCAGATCACCCAGTCCGGCTGCGCCGCCGCGATCGCCTCGCCAAGTGCGGCATCGAACGCGGCACGGTCGGCGAAATCGCGCGGGCTGGCACTCCAGCGACGCGCCGGCTCGACGTTCTGCAAGGCTGGCGCCTGCGGGCGATCGGAAAACACCCCGACCACCTCGGCATGCAGACGCCCACTGGCGATCGCATCGACAATGGCCTGCAGATTGCTGCCACGGCCGGAGGCCAGCACGGCCAGGCGCAACGGGGCGTCAGGTGCGGGCACTGGAGAGTAGGCTCACAGACATCTCAAACCGCAGCGTTGCCGGCACCGAACAGAGCCTTCACCTGCGGGCGCAGCAGCGTCACCAGCGTAAAGACGCCAAGCACGGTGCCGAACGGCATGAAGGAACAGGAAATGCCGGCCACGATCAGGCACAGCAGGTGGCGCCTGCGCTGGGCGATGCAGCGGCCGGCATAGGCCATGAAGCCGGCCATGGTGAGTCCACCCAGGATGAGCATCGCTGCAATGATCACGAAGACCCAGCCGAACAGCTGTATCTCCTGTGGCGCCGTCTGCCCGGTGCTGTCCTTCATGGGCAGACGCCCGGTGACGATGGCCAGCCCCATGAACAGGTGGATCAGCGGAATCAGGGAAAACAATCCGGTAAGGCCGGCCAGCACGTAGTGGAAGATCACAGCAGCTTGAGATGCTGCAGATCGTCGGTGCTGGCCGATGCGGTCGTGGCGACTGGGGAAGCGTCCATGCAGGTGTCCTGATCGATCAGCCGATGCGCACGCGCTCGTCGCCATGCGCCGTCACCACCTGGCCGATGCGCCAATGCGCCAGCGACTGCGCATCCAACGCCTGTTCTAGCGCGGCCGCCTGCGCGGGCGCGGCAACCAGCACGAAGCCGATTCCGCAGTTGAAGGTGCGCCACATTTCGGCATCGGCCACCGCACCTTCGCGCTGCAGCCATGCAAATACCGGCGGCAACGTCCAGGCAGTGGCGTCGATGTCCAGACCCAGGCCCTCGGGTATCACGCGGATGATGTTTTCGGTGAGGCCGCCACCGGTGATATGCGCCATGGCGTGGATCGCCTCACCGTGCGACTTCAGCAGCGCCAGCACCGGCTTGACGTACAGCGCAGTCGGCGCCATCAGCGCATCGATCAGCTTGGTGCCGTCGTCCAGCACGTGTTCGGCCGGCGCGCCGGCGCGCTCGTAGATCTTGCGGATCAACGAATAGCCGTTGGAATGCGGGCCGGAGGAGGCGATGCCGATCAGCACGTCGCCGTCGCGCACCTGTGCGCCATCCAGCAACTGCGACTTTTCCACCGCACCCACGGTGAAGCCGGCCAGGTCGTATTCGCCCGGCGGATACATGTCGGGCATTTCAGCCGTCTCGCCGCCGATCAGCGCGCAACCGGAAAGCTCGCAGCCGCGTGCGATGCCGCCCACCACCGCCGCAGCGGTGTCCACGTCCAGCTTGCCGGTGGCGAAGTAATCCAGGAAGAACAACGGCTCGGCGCCCTGCACCAGCACGTCGTTGACGCACATGCCGACCAGATCGATGCCGATGGTGTCGTGCCGCCCCAATTGCTGGGCCAGCTTGAGCTTGGTGCCCACGCCGTCGGTGCCGGACACCAGCACCGGCTCCTTGTACTTGCCGGACAGGTCGAACAGCGCGCCGAAGCCGCCCAGGCCACCCATGACCTCGGGCCGGAAGCTGCGCTTGACCAGCGGCTTGATGCGTTCGACCAATGCATTGCCGGCGTCGATGTCGACCCCCGCGTCGCGGTAGGTCATGGGCGAGGGGCTGGAAGGCGTCTGGCTGGTCACGGGCGGGGGGCTCGGCGGTAAAGGCGGCGATTTTAGCAGCCACGTTGGCGCTAGCGCCCCATTCGGGCAACAATTCACCCGGATACGCTTATGTCATGGAACCGTCGATGCGCCGCAGTCTCGCTTTCTTTCTCGCCCTCGTGGTCGCAATGCCCGTCGCTCCGGCCTTTGCGCAAGCAGATCTGCGCACCGAAGGCGACGTTGCCAAGGCGCAAAGTGCCTACGACGCCGAAGTGCCGGTCAATAGCCAGAGCGAATCCGATCGCCCCGGCGCACTGGCACGCGCGCTCGGCGCGGTGCTGGGCAAGGTCTCCGGCGACCGCGGCGTGATGAGCCGCCCCGGCGTGCCGCAGGCGCTGCGCAATGCGCCCAACTACGTCGAACACTACGACTACCGCCAGGATCAGGGCACCTCGCGCACCGGCGCGCCGACCTTCCGTACGACCCTGGTGGCACGTTTCCGTCAATCGGATGTGGATGGCCTGATCGCTGCGCTGGGTTTGCCGGTGTGGCCCTTGCCCCGGCCCAAGCCGGTGCTGTGGCTTGCCATCGACGACGGCAGCGGCCCACGTCTGGTCGGCGTGGCTCAGGCCAATGCCGCGCGCAGCGTGCTGGACCGTGCGATCGAACGCGGCTACCGGCTCGGTCTGCCGAGCGGCGGCGCCGCCGAGCAGGCACTGGCTGGCGCGATCTGGCGCAAGGACACCGCCGCGGTGTCGCGCGCCTCCGCCAAATACAGCCCGCCGATGCAGTTGATCGGCAAGCTCTACCGCAACGCCGCCGGCTGGACGGCCGACTGGGTATTCGTGGACAACGGCAATGTGCTGTCCAGCTGGACCAGCAGCGACGGCGATGCGCGCCGCGCGATGGCCGCCGGTGCCGACGGCGCTGCCGACGCGCTGGTCAAGCGCTACGCCAAGCGGGTGGATTCGGGCGTGCCCGGCGTCTACCGCGTGGTGATCACCGGCATCAGCAGCGCCGACGATTATCTGCGTGTGTCGGCCGCGTTGCAGGGCGTGTCGGTGGTGCGCAGCATCCGCCCGGTCAGCGCCAATGGCGACCGCATGGAACTGGATCTGGAACTGCTCACGGGCATTTCCGGCCTCAACCGTATGCTCGGCGACAACAGCCCGCTGGTCTCGGTCTCGGTACCGACCGAAGGCCCGATCATTCTCGAAAACGAGCACGCCGAGTACCGCCTGAAATGACTTTGACTCCCGAAGCCGAAATTGCCTTGTTCCTGCGTCGCCTCAAATGGGCGGCGGTGATTGTCGGTGTGTTGTGGGTGGTTTCGCTGCTGGCGCCGATCCTGACCCCGTTCGTGCTGGCGCTGTTGCTGGCATGGCTGGGCGACCCGCTGGTGGACCGCATCGAACGCGCCGGGCGCTCGCGCAATGTGGCGGTGATGCTGGTCTTCGTGCTGGCGACGCTGCTGTTCGTGCTGGCATTGATGATTCTGGTGCCGATGATCGAACGCCAGATCATGACCTTGATCGATGCGCTGCCGCAGATGCGCAACTGGGCAATCGGCACCGCCATCCCCTGGCTGGAAGCCAAGACCGGCATGCAGCTGATGGCCTGGCTGGACCCGGAGCGCTTGATCGACTGGATCCGCAGCCACTGGGAGCAGGCCGGTGGCGCCGCCAAGACGCTCTTCGGCTACGTGTCGCGTTCGGGCTTTGCAATGGTGACCTGGGTGATCAACCTGGCGTTGCTGCCGATCCTGGCGTTCTATTTTCTGCGCGACTGGGATCGCCTGGTCGAACGCGTGGCTGCCGTCATCCCGCGTGCTTACATCGGCACCGCAAGCCGGCTGGCACAGGAATCCAACGACGTGCTCGGTGGCTTTATCCGCGGCCAGTTCCTGGTGATGCTGGCGCTGGGTGCGATCTACGCTACCGGTATGTCCATCATCGGCCTCAATCTGGGCTTGTTGATCGGCATCATCGCCGGCTTGATCAGTTTCATCCCGTACCTGGGCGCGACTACCGGCATCGTGCTCGCATTGCTGGCGGCCATCGTGCAGGCGCAAGGGCTGGATCTGAAATTGCTGATCGGCGTGGGTGTCGTGTTCACGGTGGGCCAGTTGCTGGAAAGCTATGTGCTCACGCCGCGCATCGTCGGCGACAAGATCGGCCTGCATCCGGTGGCGGTGATCTTCGCGGTGATGGCCGGCGGCCAGTTGTTCGGCTTCCTCGGGATGTTGCTGGCATTGCCGGTCGCGGCGGTGGCCAACGTGCTGTTGCGCTATGCGCATGAGCAGTACACGCGCAGCGACCTGTATGCGGGCGAGCGCGCCGGCATCGTGCTGCAGTCCACGCCCGAGCGCAGCGTGATCATCGACCCCAGCAAGGACGCAGATCGGTTGTGAGTGTTCCGCAGTTGCCGCTGGCGTTGCGCGCGCCACCCGATCAGCGTTTCGACAGTTACATCGCCGCGCCCGACGGCCTGCTTGCGCAATTGCAGGCGCTGGCTGCGGGGCAGGTGAGCGATTGGCTGTATCTCTCCGGCCCCGCCGGCACCGGCAAGACGCATCTGGCGCTATCGCTGTGCGCCGCCGCCGAGCAGGCCGGGCGCACGCCGGCGTATCTGCCGCTGCAGGCGGCCGCCGGCCGCTTGCGCGATGCGCTCGAAGCGTTGGAAGGCCGCAGCCTGGTCGCCCTGGATGGCGTGGAAAGCATCGCCGGCCAACGCGACGACGAAGTGGCGTTGTTCGATTTCCACAATCGCGCGCGCGCGGCCGGCATCACGCTGTTGTACACCGCGCGACAGATGCCCGATGGACTGGCGTTGGTGTTGCCGGACCTGCGTTCGCGGTTGTCGCAATGCATCCGGATCGGGTTACCCGTGCTCGACGATGCGGCGCGCGCGGCGGTGCTGCGCGACCGCGCGCAGCGTCGCGGCCTGGCGCTGGACGAAGCGGCGATCGACTGGTTGCTGACCCACAGCGAGCGTGAATTGGCGGCGCTGGTGGCCTTGCTGGATCGTCTGGATCGCGAATCGTTGGCCGCAAAGCGCCGCATCACCGTGCCATTTTTGCGGCGTGTGCTTTAGGATCGCGGGTCGTAAACGACCGATCTGCGGCTTGGTTGCAAGTACCGCTCAAGATGGTCGTGGTGCATGGATTTAAACAAAACAACCAGCCAACTGTCTGACGCGGTGAGAGCACCACGCCCTCGACGCTGCGCGTTTGCTGCAGGGCCCTTGCCCGCCCACCATCGCAGGACACGCTGCAAGTACGTCCCTGTAAGCTCCGTTGCGGCATCCATGCCGCCAAGGGTCCCGCGGTAATCCCCCCACTTTTAGCGGTCGCCAGAAGTGGAGCTAAGCGGCCATCGCCAACTTCATGGCAGGCGT